>JACQFG010000353.1 GCA_016200155.1 Planctomycetota bacterium
CATGCGAGCGCTAAACGCAAAGCGGCGAAACGGACACGACCTATGTTCTCCACGCGATTACCATTCCTGGCCGCCTTCGCCGTCGTGGTCGTCTTCCTCGCCGCGCCGCTGCGCAGCCAGGACAAGCTCGACCCGGCCGCCCTCAACAAAAAGAAAACGCAAGAGCTTCTCGACAAGGCCCAGGAAGAATATCGCGTCTTCTTCAAACGCCCCGAAACCGCCCTCGAATTCTGGTCGGCCATCAAGTTCGAGATGGACCTCGGCAAGTTCGACCTCGCCGCCCTTCACCTCAAGCTGATGCTCGAAAAGGACGCGAAAACCGTCGATCCCGACCTCGTCAAGATCGAAGAGCTGGAGGGGCTGTCGGCCTTCCTGCGCTTGCAGCGCGTCAAGCAATGGTCGGATCACAAGCCGTTCCACGATGAGGCGGTCAAGAACGTCGATGTCCTGCTCGACCGTCTGACCAAGTCCGTCGAGACGCACCTGAGCGACCCGGTGCGCATCAAGAAGTACATCAAGCAGCTCGACGCCCGCACGCCGGAGGAGCGCGGCTACGCCTTCGTGCAGATCAACCGCTCGCGCGAACGGGCGATCCCGTACATCATCGAGGAGCTGCGCACCAGCTTCGGCAAATCGATGTACCCGCGGCTGCGCGAGACGCTGCTGCGCATGGGCCCCGAGACGGTGCCGGTTTATCTCGAATTCTTCAAGGCCCAGAGCGCCAAGGATTATCGCGATGTCGAGATGCGCATCACCATGCTCGACATCATCCGCGAGCGCGACGACAAGCGCGTGATCCCGTACCTCTGGCACATGGCAGCGGCGAAACAGTATCCGCTGAGCGTGCGCAAGAAAGCCCAGGAGGTGCTCGCGGGGCTCTTGCGTATCGGTGTGGACGACCTGCCGCCGTCGCGCGAGACGTTGACGCAGATGGCCGAGCAGCATTATCAGCACAAGGTGCAATACCCCGCGGACAAGTCGATCAAGATCTGGCTGTGGAACGGCGAGGCGATCGCCCTGCAGCCGATCGAGCTTTCGCCAGCGGTGGCCGAGGAAGAGTTCGGCCTGCGCTATGCGCGGGAGGCGCTCGATCTTGACTCGGCCTATCAGCCGGCGCAGGTCGTGATGCTGAGCATGATGCTCGAACGCACCTATCGGCCCAAGCTGCAGCAGGCGCTCCTGGAGCCGTTGCCGCCCAAGACGCAGCAACTCTTGACCACGCTCGATGCCGACTTGCTGATGCGCGTCCTGGAGCGCGGCATGGAAGATCGGCAGACCACGGTCGTATTGCCGTTGATCCAGGCGCTCGGCGAGCGCGGCGAGTTCCGGGCCGCTCGCGCCAACTCCGGCGAGCAGCCGCGCGGCATCGTGCGCGGGCTCTATTATCCCGATCGCCGGGTGCAGTTCGCGTCGATGAAGGCGATGCTGCGCATGCCGCAAAGCAGCTTGCCCGCGGTGGCGGCGGACCGCATCGTCGAGCTGTCGCGCCGCTTCATCGCCGGCGGGGCGACGGCGAAAGCCCTGCTCGTGTACGCTCCTGCGGGGTCCAAAGCGCAAGCCCGCAACATCATCAAGGACCTTGGCTTCGACGCCCAGAGCGACGCCGAGGCCGCCGATTCGGCGCAGGAGGCGGTGAAAAAGGGCAAGCACTCCGCCGACTTCGATCTGATCGTCCTGCACCGCGGCGTTCCCGACAACGAGTTCGCGTTTGCCTACGCCCAGCTTCGCAAGGAGTTCGATCTCGCCGGGCTGCCGATGATCGTCGTCGTCGACAAAACACGCGAGAAAACGATCAAGAAGCTGACCGCGCGCGACTTCGGCGTCATCGTTGTGACGGAAGATAAGTTCAAGGGCGACGACGCGCTCAAGGCGCTGGTGGACGCCCAGCTCAGGACCATGCAAGGCGCGCGCCTGACCGACAATGAACGCAAGCTGTTCGCCAGCACGTCGATCGACACGCTCTGGCGCATCGCCCGCGGCGAGTTGCAAGGCTACGACATCCGCCCTGCCCTCGACGTCATCAAGACGCAAACGCGTTCGCCCGATTACGCGCTCTCCGCGTTTGAAATCCTTGGCCGCATGCCGGGCAAATCGAACCAGGGATACCTCGCCAGCCTCGTCGGCGACATGGGTCAGGACCTGAAGTCGATACGCATGCCTGCCCTGCTGGAACTCAACCGCCACATGCAAAAGAACGGCGTCCTCATCGACAAGAACCAGATCGCGAACCTGAAGCAAGTCGCGAAGGAATCGGTCGAGGGGCAGCCGTTCCGCCAGCAGCTCAACGTCACGCTCAGCATGATTACAAGAACGAGCGGTCCGCAGACGGGGGCCGACCTGCTGCGGTTCCAGCCGGATGCCCCGCCAGCGCCGCCCAAGGAAGAGAAGAAAGAAAAGGAAGAGAAATAGTTTAGCCGCAACGCCGAAGGCGTGCGCGGCGCCATGCAGTCGCGGTGTCCGCGCACGCCTTCGGCGTTGCGGCTAAGCGTCTTCCTCCATCTCAAACAGCGTCGGCATCACCTCGCGGATCACCTTCTTCGTGCGCTTCAATCGTACTTTGGGCAGCTCTTCATCGAGATGATGCGTCTCCAGTTGCTTGAGCACCTGCGCGGCCCGTTCGAGCACGTCGGCGGGGATGCCGGCCAAGCGGGCGACGTGGATGCCGTAGCTCTTGTCGGCGCTGCCCGGTGCGATCTTGTGCAGGAAGACGATGTCGTCCTGCCATTCGCGGACCAGCACGTTGCAGTTGCGCAGGTTCGGCAGCGTCTCAGCGAGCTGGGCCAGCTCGTGATAGTGCGTCGCGAACAGCGTACGGCAACCGACCGTGTTGTGCAGATGCTCGGTGATCGCCCATGCCAGCGACACGCCGTCATAGGTCGAGGTGCCCCGGCCGATCTCGTCGAGGATCACGAGACTCTGCAAAGAAGCGTTGTTGAGGATGTTGGCGGCTTCCGTCATCTCGACCATGAACGTGCTCTGCCCGCGGCTCAGCTCGTCGGAGGCGCCGACGCGCGTGAAGATGCGATCGGCGATGCCGACCGTCGCGCTCCGGGCGGGAACATAGCTGCCGATCTGAGCGAGCAAAACCAGCAGTGCGACCTGGCGGATGTACGTCGATTTACCTGCCATGTTGGGGCCGGTGATCAAGAGGAACATGCCGTTGCCGTTGCCGAGCGCGACGTCGTTGGGAACGAACGTTCCCGGCGGCAGCGTCTGATCGAGCACCGGATGCCGGCCTTCGACGACGCGCAAGATCGGCTCATCGCTCAATTCGGGCCGCACGTATTGCCGCGACACCGCGAGATCGGCAAGCGACGCCAGCACGTCGAGGTGTGCAAGCACCTCGCCGGTTTGAAGCAGGCGATGCGTCTCTTTGGCGACCTGCTCGCGCAGTTGCAGGAAGAGTTCATATTCCCGCGCCTGACTCTTCTCCTCGGCGGAGAGGACTTTCTCCTCGTACTCCTTCAGCTCCGGCGTGATGTAGCGCTCGGCGTTCTTGAGTGTTTGCTTGCGTTGATAACCGTCCGGCACCTTGGCTGTGTGCGTGTGCGTGATCTCGATGTAATAGCCGAAGACGGAGTTGAAGCCGACTTTCAGCGAGTTGATGCCGGTGCGGGCGATCTCGGATGCTTGAAAGCGGGCGATCCACTCCTTGCCTCCCTTGGCGATGTCGCGCAGCTCGTCGAGATCGCGGGCATAGCCGGGCTTGATGACGCCGCCGTCCTTGCCCGACAGCGGCGGATCATCGACGAGGGCAGCGTCGAGGGTGGCGCGTAGATCGGGACACAGCTCCAGGCCCGCTTCGAGTTCACGCAATAGCGCCGACTTGCGCGCCGCGATCTTCGCCTTGATCGTCGGCAGAAATCGCAACGTCCGGGCGATCGCCGCCAGGTCGCGCGGTAGCGCTCGTCCGGTTGACGCGCGCGCGGTGAGCCGTTGCAAATCGTGGACGTCGCCCAGAGACTGACGCAATTCGCCGCGCAGTTGTGATTGTTCGAGCAGCTCGGTGACGCCGTCGAGCCGGGCTTCGATGGTCGTGCGGTCAGCCAGCGGGGCAAGCAGCCAATCTTGCAGGAGGCGAGCGCCCATCGTCGTCACGGTGCGGTCGATGGCGGCGAGCAAGGAGCCGTGCCGTTCGCCCTCGCGCAAGGTTCGCGTCAGCTCGAGGCTGCGGCGCGTGACGTCGTCGAGTTGCAGCACCTTGTGGCTGAAGTATGGCTGCAGGCGGCGGATGTGCGCCAGATCGGTCTTGAGCATCTCCTGCACGTAGAGCAAGAGCGCCCCCGCGGCGGACAGGCAGCATTGCGAATCGTCGAAGCCAAAGCCGGCGAAGGTGCTGACAGCGAAGTGTTTGCCGAGCGCGTCCCTGGCGGTCTTCGGATCGAACGTCCAGTCGGGCCGCTGCGAGAGCGACGGGACATTCGCAAGCCGCTGGATGATCTCGCCCAGCGCATTGGCGTGCGTCTCCGGGCAGATGCACTCGGCCGGCGCCAGTCGCGCTAGCTCTTCGCGCAGGCGATCGGGCATCACATCCATTGCGAAGAACTGCCCCGTCGAGACATCGAGCCAGGCCAACCCCGTCGGCGCGGCCGCGGTCGTCGGCAGGATCGCAACGAGATGGTTGTTCGCCTTCGGATCGAGGAGGTCGTCCTCGGTGATCGTCCCCGGTGTGACGACGCGCGTCACCTCGCGCCTGACCAATCCCTTGGCCTGCGACGCGTCCTCGACCTGATCGCACACCGCGACGCGAAAGCCTTCCTTGAGCAGCTTGTGGAGATAGTTCTCGAGCTGATGATGCGGAAACCCCGCCATCGCCAGCTCCTTATCGCGGCTCGTCAAGGTCAGCCCGAGCACCTTGTGGGCCGTCTCCGCATCGTTCTCGAAGAGTTCGTAAAAGTCCCCCATGCGAAAGAGCAGCAGCATATCGGGATGCTTGGCTTTCGCATCGCGGTATTGCTGCATCATGGGGGTGGTCATGGAAACTCGGGGGTTCAACGTGAAGTCTATTTCATTCGTTCACAGCCTATGATATGGTCGAAGAGGGTGATTCCAATCATCATCACCGTGTGATGTCCAACCTGGAGGTGGCGCATGAAGACTTTTGGCCTGTGTTTGGTCGTCATCCTGTCGGCAACCACGATGGCGGCCGCCCAGCCCGCCGACGCCCAGGACCTTGAGAAAAAAGTCAAAAAGCTCCAGGACGAGGTCAACGACCTGCAGAGGAAGCGGGCTGCCATGATCATGGAATGGGAGCGCCAGCAGAATGCACGGGAGGAAGCCGAGAAAAAGAAACGCTACGCCAAGGTCGAAATCCGCGGCAAGCTCGTGAAGGCGGCGGCGCTGGAAAATGCGGTCGTCTGGCGCGTCGTCAGCAAGGACGTGACCATGACGCTCCGCTTCGAGGGCAAGCAGGATTGGGACCTCGAAAAGCACTTGCGCAAGGAAGTGATCATCACCGGCCGCATGGTTGCCGGCAGCCCCTTCGTGTCGGCGAGTGGCGATCCGCCGTTTCCCCGGCCGATTCATGACATGCGGTTCAATCCCGAATTTGCGCAGAGGTATGACGAGGCCAAGAGATCCTATGAGGAACTCGTCAAGGTGCGCGACGCCGTCACCCGGCAAATCTGGAGAGCCGTGGACTGGAACCGTCTGCCGCTCTCAGACTACGGGGCGTTCTTTCCGCTCTCCGACCCCGGTATCGAGATGCCGGTGGCGCTGGTCGTCGAATCGCTGAAGCTGGCGGAGAAGTAATACCAATCATCCACGAAGGACACGAAGAGCACGAAGAACGAATTCTTCTTCGTGCTCTTCGTGTCCTTCGTGGATATTTTTCACGCCAGCAACGCCTCGATCACATGCGCCGGCTCGACGCCCGTGAGCCGCTGGTCCAAGCCCTGGTAGCGATACGAGAACCGCGCGTGATCGAAACCGAGCAGGTGCAGGATCGTGGCGTGGAAGTCGTGAATGTGGCAGGGGTCCTCGACGATGTTGTACGAGAAGTCGTCGGTCGAGCCGTAGATTTGCCCGCCGCGCGAACCGCCGCCGGCCATCCACATCGTGAAGCAGCGCGGGTGATGATCGCGGCCATAGTTCTGCGGGGTCAGACCGCCCTGCGAGTAGATCGTTCGGCCGAACTCGCCGCCCCAGATAATGAGCGTTGAATCGAACAAGCCCTTCGCCTTCAAATCTTGCACGAGGCCCCA
>JACQFG010000354.1 GCA_016200155.1 Planctomycetota bacterium
CGCCAAGACGACCGACGGCGTGCACTGCCCGATCGCCCGCGTATACAAGCCGCAGGAGTTCATCGACCTGGTGGAGCCGTGCGGGTTCAAGTGCCGCTACCTCGGGGCGGCGGTGTCGCTGTTCGAGACGTCGCTGCTGCCGCGCCGCTTCGACGCGTTGTACAACATCAATTTCCCGCGCGAGCACCGCGACTTCCTGCTGGCGTTGACGTTTGATGACAAGGGCTTTCCGATGTACAATGGCGTCTATGCGGGGCTCGATGCGTGCTTCGAGTTGACGCCCTCGTGATGGGACGTGCGATGTCGATTTTCCGCTGGGATACGATTCGGGAAGTGCGTCCGCATGACCTTCACTATGAAAGTCCCATGAAGGGATGGGACGTCGAAGTCGAAATGACCAGTGGAGTGACGATTCTTGCATGGCGCGCGGAGGATGGGCAACAGTATTTTTGCCACGGCCTGACGTTTGGCGGAATTCATGCCCCTGGCGGGGTGATCTCCCCGTTTTCGGGCCGATCGGTCGAAGCGATTCTTGCCGACCACTTTGATGCGACTGCCGAGGTTGATGCGCGGACCGGCGACATCGTCGTTTGGGTCGGCACCGGCGCAAACAGCACACCCCACTCGGCAATCCTCACCCACCCATTGCTCGATCGGGCGCATCAAATTCTCGACGAAATGACGCGTGTCCAATCCAAGAATGGGATGGCGCCGGAAGCGAATCTCACCTTGGCCGAACTCTTTGAAAAATACGGCGAGTCTTACATCGTTTTTCGAGCGCGATAGAATAGATGCGGGGAGGCCCCATGAGCCCGGCGACGATTGAATCCAAGGAACCGCGCACCCAGCCCAAGTTGGCGTGCCGATTGCGCAAAAAGATGCAGGGCCGCACTGCGTCGTCGCCCACAGCCGGCGAGTTCGAGCTCGAGAATCTCTCCACGGAGCCGTTTGAAATTGAATTCGATATGTCGGTGCTTCAATATGCAAACCTCGTTGTGACGGCATCGAGCGGTGCGACCGTTTCGACCGGGCATTACGGCGATATCTTTTCGCCAATGGCCAATGCGCAGAAACTGCGCCTGAACTCCGGCGCAACGTTCGTGGGCCCAATTTCCCTGTTCGCAACGGTACCTGCCGAAAAGCGATTGCCGGGCCGATATTCGGTCCAGGCGATCTTTGAATATCACGGAACTCGCATTATTTCCGATCCGTTGATCATCGATCTTCCTCAATGAGCTTTGGACCTGCCATGAATCTGCTCACCCGTCGTGAATTGCTCCGCCGCTCCGGCATGGGCTTCGCCTCGCTGGGACTCGCGCAACTCTTGCAATCGGAGCTTGAAGCGACCCCGGTCGCGAACGCTCCCGGCACGGCGAACCTGTCGCCGCTCGCGGTCCGGCAGCCGCACTTCCCCGGCAAGGCCAAACGCGTCATCCACCTGTTCATGAACGGCGGACCTTCGCACGTCGATACCTTCGACCCGAAGCCGATGCTGGCGCGTTACGCCGGGCAGCCCTTGCCTCGGCCGAACTTGCGCACGGAGCGTCCGACCGGAGCTGCGTTCCCTTCGCCGTTTCGCTTTCAACGTTACGGCCAGAGCGGTATCGAGGTCAGCGAGCTGTTTCCGCATGTCGGCTCGTGCATCGACGACATCTGCGTCATCCGTTCCATGTACGCCGACGTGCCGAACCATGAGCCGTCGCTGCTGCTTCTCAACTGCGGCGACGCGCGACTCGTGCGGCCCAGCCTCGGCTCGTGGGTGACGTACGGCCTGGGCAGCGAAAACCAGAACCTGCCCGGCTTCATCGCCATGTGCCCGGGCGGCTATCCGATCCAGGAATCGCAGAATTGGCAGTCCGCGTTCCTCCCCGGCGCCTATCAGGGGACTTACATCAACACGCAGCACACCCAGCTCGACCGCCTGATCGAGAACATCCGCAACACCTCAGTCTCGCGCGATCAGCAACGCCAGCAACTCGACTTGCTCCAGCAGATGAACCAGCGCCATCTTGAACGCCGCGGCAGCGACGCTCAGCTCGAAGCCCGCATCCAGTCGTTCGAGCTGGCCTACGGCATGCAGCGCGATGCCGAGGACGCCTTCGACGTCAGCCGCGAACCACAGTACATCCGCGACATGTACGGTCCTGGCGTGCAAGCCCGGCAAATTCTGATCGCCCGGCGTTTGCTCGAGAAGGGCGTCCGCTTCATCCAGGTCTGGCACGGCGAAGGCCAGCCCTGGGACAACCACGACGACCTCGAAGTCAACCATCGCCGACTGGCCCGGCAATGCGACCAGGCGATTGGCGCCTTGCTCAAGGACCTGAAGCAGCGCGGCATGCTCGACGACACGCTGGTGATCTGGGGCGGCGAGTTCGGCCGCACGCCGACGGTCGAGATGCCGACGCCCGGAGCCAACGCGGGCCGCATCAACGGCCGCGACCACAACCACTGGGGCTACACGACGTGGTTAGCCGGCGGCGGCGTCAAGGGAGGCCACATCCACGGCGCCACCGACCCGTTCGGCTTCCGCGCCGAGCAAGACCGCGTTCACGTCCACGATCTGCAGGCGACGATCCTCTGGCTGCTCGGCTTCGATCACGAGCGGTTCACGTATCGCTACGCGGGCAGGGATTTTCGGCTGACGGATGTTCATGGACGCGTCGTGCGGGAGATAATGGCGTAGTTCGGTCAGAGCCTGAAGCGTGAGCGAAGGATGCGGCATCCTTCGCTCACGCTTCAGGCTCTGACAATCACGCCTCTTTGCACAGCCGTGTCAAGAATCGCAGCATGTCGCGCGACGAGATGATGCTCACCGGTTTGCCGTTCTCCAGCACCGGGACGTGGCGATAGCCGCCGGCGTCCATCTTTTGGAGGACGAAGTTGAGCGTGTCGGTCGTTGTCACGCATTCCGGCCGCGGCGTCATGAATTGCGTGATCGGCAAGCTTCTGTAATCGTGGACACTGCCGACGACCTTCTTCAGCAAATCGCGTTCGCTGAAAATCCCTACCAGCAAGCCGGCATCGTCGACGACCAGGATCGCTCCGACGTTCGTCGACAGCATCAGCGCCATCGCGTCGCCGATGGTCGTGCGCTGGCCGATCGTCACCGGCGGGTTTTGCTTGAGCGTCTTGACCTGATCGTACATGACGCTGCGCTCGACGCGGTTCTCCGGCGTCGGCAGGTCGAACGGCGTCAGCGGCTGCTGGCAGTGCTTGCAGACGTCGTCGCCCGGCAGGTTCTTGTGGCCGCAGGATGGACAGAGCATGGCGCTAAACTATGCAACCAGCCACGATTCGTCACCCGCGAGCAGCTTTTCGAAGAGCCGCGGCGGATCGCCCTGCAGGAAGGACTCGTCGAGAAGCTGCTGATGCGTCGGCCGTTGCACGCTGCGGAACACGCCCAGGCATTCAGGGAAGTGCGGACCGATCAGCCGGCTCAACAGAAACGCGAGGGTCGGTTCGCTGGCCCGCTCGTCGTGGATCAGGATGTCATCCATGGTGATGCCGTGGCCGAGCGTAACCGCTTCGGGTTCGAAGCCGTTGAGACGCAGGCCCTGATTGCGATCGCGGCCAAACAGCAGCGGTCGACCGTGCTCGAGATAGATGACCGTGTCGGTCTTGATGCTGGCGTCGGTGGCGTATTCGAAGACGCCATCGTTGAAGATCTTGCAATTCTGGTAGATTTCGACGAATGCCGCCCCGCGATGGGCTGCTGCTTTTTCGAGCACCTCGCTCATGTGGTTGACGTCGACGTCGATGGTGCGCGCCACGAAGGTCGCTTCCGCCGCCAGCGCCAGGGAGATCGGGCGCAGCGGCGTCTCGAAGGAACCTTCGGGGCTGGTCTTCGTGCGGGTGCCGGGCCGGGCGGTCGGCGATGCCTGGCCTTTGCTCAGGCCGAACACCTCGTTGTTGAAGAGCAGAATCTTCAGATCGACGTTGCGCCGCAAGGCATGGATGAGATGCGTCGCGCCGGCGGAAAGCGCGTCGCCGTCGCCGGTCACGACCCACACCTGCAGGTCCGGGTTCGCTAACTTCAGCCCGGTCGCCAGCGCCGGCGCTCGTCCATAGGAGCCATGGAAACCGTAAGTGCTCAGGTAGTATGGCAATCGCCCCGCGCACCCCAGGCCGGACACGAACACCATCTTCTCGCGCGGCACGTTGAGGACCGCGAGCACTTTCTTGAGCTGCGACAGGATCGAGAAGTCGCCGCAGCCCGGACACCAGCGGACCTCGCGATCGGAGGAGAAATCATTGGGCGTCAACAAAGGTAATGTTGCTGTGGCCATCATGCATTCCGTAGAAGCTCTTCGATCTTCTGCTCAATCTCACGCACCAGAAACGGCCGGCCTTGAACCTTGCTCAGGCTGACGACGTCAACAAGGAACGCATCGCGCAGGACCTTGCTGAGCTGCCCTGCGTTCAGCTCCGGAACAAGCACCTTGCGATAGCGCTTGAGGACGTCGCCGGTGTTCTTCGGCAGCGGACTCAGGTGGCGTAGGTGTGCGGCCGCTACCGACATGCCCTTGCGTTGACATCGCTCAACGGCGGCAGCAATCGCGCCATAGGTGCTGCCCCAGCCAAGCACGAGGAGGTCTCCCTGCGGCGGCCCGTTTACCTCGAGCGGCGGAATCGTGTCCACGGCAAGGTCAATCTTGCGGGCCCGCGTCTGCACCATCTCCTCGTGATTGAGCGGGTTGTAGCTGACATTGCCGGTGCCAGCTTCCTTTTCCATGCCGCCGGTGCGATGCTCCAGTCCGGGCGTACCGGGGATCGCCCAAGGTCGAGCCAGATGCTCGTCGCGACCGTAGGGCTGGAACGTCTTCCCCGCCGACGGCTTGGCATGGCGAACATCGATCGCAGGAAGCTCGTCGAGCGTCGGCACCCGCCAGGTTTCGGCGCCACCCGTGACATAGGCGTCGGCGAGTACGATGACCGGCGTCATGCAGCGTATCGCAAGACGAGCCGCTTCCAGCGCGATCGCGAAACCGTCCGATGGAGTCGCCATCGCCAGCACGATCAGCGGACATTCACCATGCCGGCCGTGCAGCGCCAGCAGCAAATCCGCCTGCTCCGCCTTGCTGGGGATGCCGGTGCTCGGGCCGGCACGCTGCACGTCGATGACGACGCACGGCAATTCGCTCATGACCGCCAGGCCGAGCGCCTCCGATTGCAGCGAGAAGCCGGGGCCGGTGGTCGCCGTCACGCCGAGCGCGCCGCCGAAGGAGGCGCCGAGCGCCAGGTTGAGAGCGGCAAGATCGTCTTCCGCCTGAATGACTTTGACATTCGGCTGCTTCATCTCGAACAGTTGGTGCAGGATCTCGCTTGCCGGCGCCAACGGAAAGCCGGCGAAAACGAGCGGCAGCCCAGTCCGATGTGCCGCCGCCAACAGGCCGAGCGTCAGGGCTTCCGCGCCGCTCACCTGGCGATAACGGCCCGGCTCACTCTCGGCCTTGGCAACACGAACCTGCACCGCGGGCGTTCGCAACGCCGCGCTGCGCTGGTAGCCCGCATTCAGCGAGCGCGTCGTGGCTTCGATCATCACGGGGTTCTTCGCATACGTGTCGCGAATCCAGCGCAAGGTTGCATCGAGCGGGCGATCGAACAGCCACAGAGCCAGGCCCAGCGCGAAGAAACTCTTGCAGCGCCCCGTTTCGCGCGCGATGAGCTTGACCTTGGCAACCGCCTCGCGATTGAGCTGATCCATCGGCGCCGCGAGAAGGCGATAGGAGTCCAGCAATCCATCCTGCAGCGGGTTGCTCGCATAGCCGGCCGCGTGGAGTTCATCGGGCAAAAAGGTATCGGTGTTGACGATCAGCAGAGCGCCGGGCTCGAGATCGGGCAGGTTCGCCTTGAGCGCCGCGGGATTCATGGCCAGCAGGGCGTCGAGCCGATCGCCCGGGGTGTGGATGGCGTGGGAGCTGAAGTGAACCTGAAAGCCGGAGACGCCCGCGAGCGCGCCGACGGGGGCACGAATCTCGGCGGGGGGATCGGGGAGCGTGCAGACCAGATTGCCGTGCGCCGCGGATGCCATGGTGAACTGTGTGCCGACCAGTTGCATGCCGTCGCCCGCGTCCCCGGCGAAGCGAATGACAACCGCGTCGCGCTCTTCGATCGCGCCGGCCGGCTTGGAGGCAGCCGTCGGCCGCACCGCGGTCTTGCGCGGCGTCTCTCGCGCCACTCGTCGTTCGTGTGTTGCCATGTTTGGACGCCTGGGCGTCAGGTAGGGCGAACCCCTGGGATTCGGAGTACCTCATCCCAGGGCTTGAGCGAAATCATCACGCGCCTTCGCGCTGGGGTTGATTCGGCTGGGGATGCGGCGGAAGATTGTAGACCATCGTCGGAAAATGCTCCACAAGGTAGTGTACGATGCGCTTGACCGAGAGCATTCCAACAAGTCGATCGTCGATCACTACCGGCAGGTGACGATAGCCCCCCTTCTGCATGTGCTTGATGGCGCTGCTGATCGAATCCTTGGGGTGCACCGTCACCGGGTCGGGGGTCATGCACTCGTGCATCGGCGTGGTCAGGGGCTTGGCCTGCGACAGCACACGCCGCACCAAATCGCGTTCCGTGAAGATGCCGACGATCCGCCGTTGCTCGCACACCAGCACGCAGCCGACGCGCTTCTCGCGCATCAGCTTGACGGCATCCGCCACCGGCTGCGTGGGTAGAACCGTGCAGGGCTGCGACGGGTGAAGCCGCGCCACCGTCTCGGTTTTCAGATTGCGTGCCAGGTCCATGCGTGAATCTCGAGGGACGACTCTTCCTGTGGTCGTTTTAGTAATTGTCGATGGCGCTAGCGAGTGTAAAATGGGATTCCACCATGAACGCGCAAGACTTTCCCGTGCCGGCTCCCGAAACGATGCTCGACAAGCTCGGTCCGATCGTGCGCGAGCCCGTCATCATCGAGGATCGCACGTTCCTGATCGATCATCCCGGCCAGGCCGACAAGCTCATCAACCTGCCGGCCGTCCACGATGCGTTCGCGAAGGATGAATACATGCCCTACTGGGCTGACCTTTGGCCCGCGTCGCGCATGTTGGCGAAAGCGATTCTGCACGAGCCGTGGACGCCCGGCACTGAAGCACTCGAAGTCGGTTGCGGTTTGGGTTTGCCTGGGATCGTCGCGTTGTCGATGGGTTTGCGCGTGACGTTCAGCGATTACGACGCCTGCGCTCTCCGGTTCGCTGCCGACAACGCGCGCTTGAACGGCTGCACCGATTTCCGCACGCTGCAGCTCGACTGGCGCTCGCCGCCGGAAAACCTGCGCATCGGCGTGATCCTGGCGTCCGACCTGGTGTATGAGCTGCGCAACGTCGCGCCGATCGTCGCCTTCATCAAGAAAGTTCTGCTGCCCGGCGGCGTCTGTCTGCTGACGGATCAGGATCGCATTCCCTCGCATGCCTTCAAGGAAATCCTGCAAGCGGAAGGCCTGCCGTTCGAGACAAAAATGATGCGTGCCGGCGAGCCGGGCGGCCGACGCATGAAGGGGACGCTGTATCGCATCACGACCCCGGCATGATCTCTTGGCGAATTTCGGGCGGGAAGGTATGATCCTGTTGTCGTAGGGACAAGCGGCTCGCTTGTCCCAGACGGCAGAGACAAGCGAGCCGCTTGTCCCTACGACAGAATTCCGGAGCGATAACGTCATGAAGACCATTCGAACCATCTTGATTCTGATCGCCGCCGGATCGCTCTGCGCCGCCGTGGGCCAGACGCAGGATGTCAAGCAAGAAGCCAAGATCGTAATGACGCACGTCAAGTACGACGGGCTCAAGCAAGAAATCCTCAAGCATCGCGGCAAGGTGGTGGTCGTCGATTTCTGGGCGACCTGGTGTCCTGCCTGCCAGAAGGCATTCCCCGATTTCGTCGAGATGCAAAAGCAGCACGCGGACAAGGGGCTCGTCGTCATCTCCGTCTCGCTGGATGATGCGTCAGAATCGGATTATGTAGAAACTGCCAACAAGTTCCTGACTCGGCAGAAGTCGCACATGCGTAATCTGCTCCTGGACGAATCCAGCAAATTTTGGGGCGAGAAGCTGGGCGCCAATTCGTTGCCGATCTATTATCTCTTCGATCGCCAGGGCAAGTGGGTCGCCTACCGGGCCGCCAACTACGGCCAGGAGGGGATCCCGTACGACAAGCTGAAGGAAACGGTCGCGCAGATGCTCAGTGAGAAATGAATTTGCGCGCAACGAATTCCTGGGCCATAATCCCTGATTGATCAATGGATTGCGCCGATTCGTTGCGCACACCACTAGCCAGAACCTATACCGCCCTCGGTCAGTCCTTGCGCCATCACACTGCGGATCTTGGGAATTTTGGATAAATTGGCAAGTGGAATAGTTCGTCCCATCGTCCAAAAGCGGGTGTGTGTCGGTGAATGAATGGGATGAACTCATCGCCTTGAGCAGATCGCTGGAAAAAGTGCTCGCATCTCCTACGCTAATCGTCATGCCATCCGCCAAGCTCAATCTCGTCACGGGCGCCACCGGTCAACTCGGCAGCCATGTCGTCGAACGATTGCGATCCGCCGGCGAAAGCGTCCGCGTTCTGGTCCGGCCGGGACGCGACCTGACATTCTTGCAGCAGCAGGGCGTCGAGATCGTCGAAGGCGATCTGCACGACGCGGAGGCCGTCAAGCGTGCGGCGAGCGGGGCGAGCATCGTCTATCACTGTGCGGCCAAGGTCAGCGACTGGGGGCCGTGGCGCGATTTCGAAAAGGAAGCCGTCACGAGCACGTCCAATGTCGTGGCCGCCTGCCGGTCAGCGAACGTCGAACGATTGCTGCACGTCAGCTCCATCTCGGTGTATGGCCATCCGAAACTCGGTGACGGCGAACGCATCACGGAGACGACGCCGCTCGGCCAGGGCTTCTGGATGTGGGACTACTACCCACGCGCCAAGCTGATCGCCGAGCAGATCGCCCGCGATTTCCCGAACACGACCATCGTGCGACCGAGCTGGCTGTATGGCCCGCGCGATCGCGTGACGATTCCGCGGGTCATCCCCGCCCTGCTGCAAGGCAAATCGCTGATCGTCGGATCCGGCGAGAATTACCTGAACATCATCTACGCCGGCGACGTAGCGGCGGGCATCGTCCTCGCAGCCAATCATCCGCAGGCCGTCGGGCAAGCGTACAACGTTTGCAGCGAAGGCGAAGTCAAACAAGTTGATCTGCTCAACGCGATGACCGACGCCTTGTCGTTGCCGCGCGTGACCAAGCGGGTGCCGTACTGGCTGGCCAAGCAATTTGCCTTCGTGCAAGAATGCTGGAAGACGATGATTTTCAGCAAGACGCCGCCGACGATCACGCGGCGAGCGATATATCTGATCGGCCGCTCGACGCGCTATTCGACAGAGAAGGCGCGGACGCAGCTCGG
The DNA here is from genome assembly GCA_016200155.1 of Planctomycetota bacterium. Taxonomy (GTDB): domain Bacteria; phylum Planctomycetota; class Planctomycetia; order Gemmatales; family Gemmataceae; genus SIAQ01. Next base: position 9,384 of record JACQFG010000354.1, read on the forward strand.
CTGGAAGCCGCAGGTGAGCATTCAGGAAGGCGTACAGCGAACGCTGGAGTGGTTCACGAGTTTGCCGGAGAACATGCACATCGCGATCAAGGCGCCGGTATTGCCGGTCTAGTTTTCTTCGTTTAGCGCCCGCATGGCGCCGCGCGAACGCTAAACAAATTCGGCATCACTTCCACTGCATCACCGCGCACAAATATTGCTCCTTGTTCTTCAACAACCCCTCGTATGTTGCTCCCAGCTCCTCCGGCTTGATGCGATGCGTGATCAGGCCGTTCAGGTTCAAGCGTCCGCTTGCGAGCAATCCGAGCAGCCACTTTTGTGCCTTGTTGATGTCCCACGCGCCGGCCAGGCGCGTGTGGGCGGCTTCGAAGAGCTGGTTGCCGTGCGCGCCGGTTACTTCGATGTAGCGGCGGTGCAGGTCGTCGTAGAAGTTGACGTCCTTGGCCTTGCCGCGCGGGCTGCCGACGACGACGACCTGGCCGGCATCGCACGCCAGCGACATGGCCGTCGGGATTGCGTCGGGCACGCCGGTCGCATCGGCGACGATCTCGGCCCCCTTCATGCCGAGGAAGTCGTTCATCTTGCTTTTGAAATTTACGTCGTTCGGATCAAGCGTCAAATCAGCGCCGGCTGCCAAAGCGGCTTCGCGGCGCATCTTGACCGAGTCGATGCCGATCACGGGCCACGCTCCCGCCGCCATTGCGCAACGCAGCGCCGACTGGCCGATCATGCCGAGGCCGAGCACCGCGAACGACCGGCCCAGCGTCATGCCGGCGCGGATCGACGCGCCCATGCCGTAGCGAAGTATGCACGCGAGGGCGGCCTTTTCGAAATCGAGGTTGTCAGGCAGCTTCCAGAGCCGGCCGCGCTCGTGGCCGATCGTCAGAAGCTCGGCGGACGCGTGATTGCCGGGAAAGCAGACGCGATCGCCAGGTTTCCAGCCGGTGATGCTCTTGCCGACGGCGACTACGGTTCCCGCGGCGCTGTAGCCGGAGCGGAAGGGGAACTTCCAGTCGGGCAGGTTCGGATCTTGCAGCCACTGATGCGTGCCGGTATACACGGCGAGTTCGGTGCCGGGGCTGATGCCGCTGACATGGGCAGCGACCAGGATCTGGTTGTCGGCGGGATCGGGCAGATCGACCTCGCGCACTTCAGTGGCGAACGGCTTCGTGATGACGGCCTGGCGGGCTTTCATGGTGGATCCTTCGGCGTCAATATCGAGCCCGCAGCGCAAGCAAGGGACTCCTCCCTTGCTTGCGCTGCGGGCTCGTAGCGGCAAGTTTTCAAAACGAGGAGGCGCTTCGTCAATATGCAAATCGTAGGGATCAACGCGATCATCGGACACCGGCATGGACGAATCTCGAGGGCAACGCCTGGCGCGCTTTCTGGCGATCAACCGCACCGTCGGCATCGTGCTCGTCTCCGTGTTGCTGTTCGGCGTGGGCGAGCAGCTCTGGGAGCCGTTCGTGCCGCTGTTTCTCAAATCGCAATCGAAAACCGCCGAACTCACGCCTGCCGTCCTCTGGTCGATCGGCATCTATGCGTTTCTGATCCAGGTCTTTCAGGGCTTCTGCTACATCGGCGGCGGGCAGCTCACCGCCTGGCTCGGCGATCGCGGCTCGCTCATGTTCTTCGGACTGCTCACCGTCGGCGGTTACGCGATCTTCCTGCTGATCCCGCATCCGGCGGCCACCATCATCGCCTGCGTGCTCATCCTCGGCTGGGAATCGCTGTCGATGCCCGTGACGTTCACCACCGTCGGCGCCACTCTTGAGAAAGAACGGCGCGGCATGGCGTTCGCTGTGCAGTCGATTCAAAAACGGCTGCCGAAGATCATCGGCCCGGCGTGCATTGCCGGTGTGATCATTTTTTTTCGTCGGGATTACGGACGCGATGAAGCCCGGCTGGCCGCGATGCCCTATCTCGTGGGGACCGCGTTGTTGTTGGGCCTGGCATCGCTGGCGGTGCAGTGGTACTGGATGCCGCATCGTCCGCCGCCGCCCGTCGAAGGCAACTACTGGCACGTCTTGCGACAGTTCCCGCCGAACCTGCGGCGACTGCTGCTCGCCGAAATCCTGACGCGCTGGTGCGATTGGCTCGTCCGCCAGTTCGTCGTGGTCTACCTCGCGACCGCGCGCGGCCTCGAGGATTTTGAGATCGCTCGCCTCATCGTGCTGCAGCACTGTGTTGCGCTGGTGACGTATTTGCCGATCGGACGCTTGTCGCAAACGGTTGGGCTGCAACCGTTCATCGGGCTGACGTTCGTCTTCTTCGCGATCTTCCCCCTGGTGTTGGTCCTGATGCCCACCGAGTGGATGTGGCTGGCGTTCATCGTCTACGGCATGCGCGAGATCGGCGAGCCGGCCCGCAAGGCGATGATCACCACCGGCATGCCCGAGTCGATCCGGGCACGCGGCGTCGGCCTCTACTGGGGCATCCGCGCGTTCGCGATCTGCGGTGCCGCGCTCGTCGGCGCCGGGTTGTGGCAACTCGGCGATCCGGAGCTGCTCTTCAGCGTCGCCTTTGCAATGGGAGTTCTCGGGACCATGGTCTATTACGCCCTCTGTGAGCGATCCTCCCGTCCTTAGCCCGACGCGCCAGCGAGGGACGAAAGATCCCTCGCTGGCGCGTCGGGCTAACCGCATCTCTTGACCGCCGCCTTCATCGCGTTGACAATCTGCTGCAGCGATGCATTCGACGTGCAGAATGGCGGCATCGCGTAAAGCACGGAGCCCAGCGGTCGCAACAGAACGCCGTGCTCCAGGCACGTTTGCCGCATCGCGCGGCCGATCTCCGCGAGATAACCGCCGGGCACGTCCATTTCGATCGCCGCGATGCTGCCGCGGATACGCACGTCTTTCACGCGCGGATGCTCCCCCAGCGGTTGCAGCGCTTGCATCCAAAAGCGTTGAAGCTGCTGCGGCGCATCGGGCGGATCGGCCAGCAGACGCCGATAGTTGCACGCCGCGACGGCGCAGGCCAGTGGATTTGCC
>JACQFG010000355.1 GCA_016200155.1 Planctomycetota bacterium
GTTTCAGCTGATACGATGAATTTGCATTCGTTTAGCGCCCGCAGTGCGCCGCGCGATCGCGTGGCGCGCTGCGGGCGCTAAACGGGGAGTAGCGTATGAACCCAACTTCCATGACGCGCCGCCAGTTCCTCGCCGGCATGACGGCCGCCGGTCTGACGACGCTGGCGTGCAATGAGCCGCGCGCCGCCGAACCCATTGAACAACCGCGGCCGACCGCCGACACCTGCATCCTCCTGTGGATGGCGGGCGGCATGGCGGCGCCGGAGACGTTCGATCCGAAACGCTACACCCCCTTCGAGGTCGGCGTTCCCGAGGGGCGCATCCTCTGCACGTTCCCGTCGATCCCGACCGCTGTCGATAACATTCGCATCTCGCAAGGCTTGGAAAATGTCGCACAAGTCATGGACCGCGCCACGCTGATTCGCTCGCATCACGTCGCCGATCTGGGCAACATTCTCCACTCGCGCCATCAGTATCACTGGCACACCGGCTACGTGCCGCCACAGACGGTTGCCTGCCCGCACATCGGCTCGTGGATCGCAAGGGTGCGCGGGCCGAACAATCCCGCGATTCCGCCGTTCATCAACGTCGGCCAGCGGCTCGAAGGCGTCGGCGAATCCGAGGAGCTGAAAGCCTTCACCACCGGCGGGTTCTTCGGCAGCGAGTTCGGGCCGTTCAACTTGCCGTTCCCGCAGGACGCCATCGACGCCGTCCGTCCGCCGCGCGGCATGACCCGCGAACGCTTCGAGTCCCGCCAGCAGCGTTTCCGCGATCTGCTGCGTCAGAGCCCCGTCGGCGAGCTGGCCAGCGACTATCACCACGAATCGATGCTCCGTTCGCTCGACAACGCCCATCGCCTGCTCAGCTCGCGCGAACGCACCGCCTTCGACCTGGCGCGCGAACCGCGCCCGGTTTACGATCGCTACAACACCGGCCGATTCGGGCTCGGCTGCTTGCTCGCGCGTCGTCTCACCGAGGCCGGCGCTCGCTTTATCGAGGTGACGACGGAGTACGTGCCGTTCGTGCACTTCGACACCCACGAGAACGGCCACACCACCCTCGCCCGCATGAAGCAGGAGATCGATCGCCCCATCGCCCAGCTGGTGCTCGACCTGGAGCTGCGCGGCTTGCTCGAGCGCACCCTGGTCGTGATCGCCACGGAATTCAGCCGCGACATGATCGTCGAGGGCATCCCCGGCTCCAATGCCCGCGATCAATCGCGCGCCCGCTCGGCCACGATGCAGCAGATGATCCACTATGGCCTGCACCGCCACTTCACCGGCTCGGTGTCGGTCGTCATGTTCGGCGGCGGCATGAAGAAGGGCTTCCTCTACGGCGAGACCGCCCCGGAACGCCCGCTGGTCGTCACGCGCAACCCGGTGCCGATCCGCGACCTGCACGCCACCATCCTCACAGCGATGGGCATCGGGCCGCGCACCAGCTTCGACATCGAACGTCGGCCGTTCTACGCGACGGAGGACGGTCGCGGCCAGGCGGTGCAGGCGTTGTTTGCGTGATATAATAAGCAAGCGAAATCGCAAGTTGGCGCCTGAAGGAGATTCGAACATGCCCGACCTAAGCCTGAACAATGTTCTGGAGGCTGCTCAAAAACTGACGCCCGACGAGCAGCGTCAACTGCGCGCCAGGCTGGAGGAGCGACCGACGCAGCCGGACGAATCCGATCAGATGCGTGCGTTTCATCAGGCCCTGCTCGCATCGGGCTTGGTCACGACGATTAAGCCGCAGCGGCCAGACCGCGCGGGACAGCGACGTCTCATCGCGGTCGAGGGAAAGCCAATATCCGAAACTATTATCGAGGAGCGCCGATAAATGGCGGTTTACATGATGGACAGCAGCGCCATCGTCAAACGCTATGCGAGCGAAATCGGTTCCGCCTGGATAATGGGCATCACGGACCCCGCCGCGGGCAACGAAATATGGGTCGTGCGGATCACGGCTGTGGAAGTCGTTTCGGCCCTGGCGCGGCGCGTGCGTGGCGGCAGCATCGACCCCGTCGATGGAGACGTCGCGATCGCCCTGTTCAAGAACGATCTTCAGGATGAGTATCAAATTATCGAAGTAACCGAAGCCTTGGTGGATCGTGCGATGGCATTGGCGGAAAAGCACGTACTGCGCGGTTACGACGCAGTTCAATTGGCGGCAGCCTTCGAACTCAATGCGATCCTTACGGCAAGCGGACTGGTGGCGCTCACCTTCGTTGCTGCCGACGCCGCACTCAATGCCGCCGCGGTCGCTGAGGGACTGAAGAGCGACGACCCGAACAGCCATCCGTAGCCCCACAGCGATTCACCTTCGGTCCATCAGCCATGACGAAATATGAATTCACGTTGATCCTCAAGGGCGCCCGGGAACTCACGGAGGAGATCGCGGACGCTCTCTATGAGGCGGGCTGTGATGACGGCACGCCCGGTACCTGCAACGGCGTGTTCTCCATTGACTTCCATCGCCAAGCGGACTCACTGGAGGCAGCGCTTCACTCGGCGATTGGCCAAGTGAAATCGGCGGGCTATGAGGTTGAACGCGTCGAGATCAACGCCGACTCGATGCCCGTGCCGGCGTAAAGATGGTCGCGGCCAGGCGGTGCAGGCGTTGTTTGCATGAGAATCCTCACAAAATCATGGGCACAAAATCATGAGCGATGATGATTTTGTGCCCATGATTTTGTAAGAACTCCCGATACCATTCAGTAACCGCGGTGTTTCAATGGTAGCCTCTGGGCGCTGGCGTGAAAAATGCGCAAAATAGTCTTTGCACAAATGTGAAAATATCGCCATAATATCCTTGAAGCCGCTTTCATTCGCCGTTAAAGTCTCACCAAGGTGAATGTTGCTGACCTGCCCGCGATCGTTTTTGACCCACCCAACCGCCGCGAAATCTGCTTCGTGGCCTATCCTCACGGAGGATCGAGGAATGCGCATGCTTTCCCTGCTCCGGTTTGTTGCCGCTTTGATCCCGGCTTTCCTGATGTTCAACCCGATCGCCTCGGCGTCGGTCGATCTGCCCGATGGCAAGAAGCTCGAAAAAGTCGATTTCGAACGGCACGTCATGGGCCTGTTCGGCCGGGCCGGCTGCAACGGCGGCGGCTGCCACGGGTCGTTCCAGGGCAAGGGCGGCCTGCGCCTCTCCCTCTTCGGCTATGAGCCGGAGAAGGACTTCGTCGCCATCACCAAGGACAGCGTCGGCCGGCGCGTCAACATCAACGATCCGGACAGCAGCCTGGTATTGTTGAAGGCCACCGGTGCCGTCGAGCACGGCGGCGGCATGCGCTTCACCCGCTCGTCCTGGCAGTACAACGTCATCCGCGCATGGATCGCCTCCGGCGCTCCCGGCTCCTACGGGTCCGGCGCCGTCAAGAGCGTCACCGTCAGCCCGACCGAGATCGTCTTCACCAAGCCGGGCGAGACCCGCGTCATCCAGGTGAAGGCGAACTTTGTCGACGGCACGACCAACGACATCACCTATTTCTGCGACTTCCGCACCAACGACGACGCCGTCGCCGAGGTCACCGGCCTGGGCGCCGTCACCGGTCAGAAAGCGGGCAGCACCGCGATCGTCGTCTCCTATCGCGGCAACGTCACTCCCGTGCGCATCATGATCCCCATGGAGCTGCCGGCCGGCTTCCAGTACCCGAAGGTCCCCGAAGTCAACTACATCGATCGCGAGGTCTTCTCGCGCCTCAAGAAGCTCAACATGGTCCCGTCCGACCTGTCCGCGGACGAAGAATTCCTCCGCCGCATCACGATCGACACCATCGGCCAGCTGCCGAGCCCCGAGGAGGTTCGGGCTTTCCTCAAGGACAAGAGCCCCGACAAACGTACCAAGAAGATCGACGAGCTGCTCGCCCATCCGCTGCATTCGGCGCTGTGGGCGACGAGGTTCAGCGACATCACGGGCAACGACACGGCGGCGCTCGAAAATCCGGCGCAGCTCAAGACCAAGCGCAGCCAGCAATGGCACGATTGGCTCCGCAAACGCTTCCAGGACAACATGCCGTACGACGAGATGGTCAAGGGGATCCTCACCGCCACCAGCCGCGAAGGGAGGTCGCCCGAGGATTGGCTCAGCCACATGAAGAAAGCCGACGCGGGCCTCGCTTCCTTCGACACCTCCGAGTACACCAATCGCGAATCGCTCGATCTCTACTGGCGCCGCCAGGTGGCGGTGCCCAAGGAAATCTGGGGCGAACGGACCGCCGCCGCGTTCCTCGGCGTCCGCGTCGAGTGCGCCCAGTGCCACAAGCATCCGTTCGACCGCTGGACCCAGGCCGAATACCGGGCCTACGCCAACATCTTTACGGCCGTCAGCAGCAACAATATCTCGCCGGAGGCCAAGAAGGCGATCGACAAGGAAAACGCCGAACGCAAGGGCCCCAATGCTCCGAAGAACGTTCAGCAGCTGAACCTGATCACCAAGGA
>JACQFG010000380.1 GCA_016200155.1 Planctomycetota bacterium
CGAGCCAAATGTCGTAATCGTCGTGGCGCGGGTCCTCGCCGGCGGCAACGGTCAGCATTTCACCGCGGCGTTCCGAGAAGGCGGCGAAGTTCGACAGCCCGACCTCGTTGCTGAAGCGTTCGCGCGTCCAGCGGCCATACCGGCGCGTCTTGTGGCTCAGCAGCGAGTTGAGCAAATAGCTGGCACGATGCTCCACGCCGTCGATCTGCCCCGTCCCCGGATCGACGAACGGCACGCGCAGGGTCATGTCGCTCGGACAACGGTAAATCGCCTCGCTGGGCAGGATGATGCCCTGGCGCGACAGGTTTTCATTCGCCTCAAACTGCCCGCCGATGAAAGGCATCAGCTTGTCTTCCCAGTAGATCTCGGCAAAGGAACTCGCCTGGCCGCGGTTGGAAGCCACATCCGCGTCGAAGGGATGGTGCAGGAAGAATTGGCCCTTGGTGACGTCGTAATACTGATGCATCGCCAGCCCGATCTGCCGGAGGTTGTTCAAGCACTGCGCCCGCGCCGCCGACTGGCGGACCTTCTGCACGGCCGGCACCAATAGCGCGATCAGCACCGCGATGATGGCGATCACGACCAGCAATTCGATCAGCGTCAGTGCGCGACGACGCGTCCGCATGTCAAGCTCCGGTGCGTATTACGAGTGATGGAATTGTAATATCAAGTCGACGAAATTCAATCACGAAGAAACGAAAGAACGAAAACACGAATTGAACATTCAATCGATCGTGTGCTTCCTTCTTTCCCGCATTTTTCGTGGTTTCGTCGTTTCGAGGTTTCGTGATTGTATTTCTGGACCGTGGACAGGATGAACGTCGGTCGCTACAAACAACTATCGTTCGACAGGTGCCTCCGCGAGTGGCGGGGGACAAAAGGGAAAACGGTGCGAATCCGTTGCGGGGCCGCCGCTGTGATCGGCCAGGCTGAGTCGCAACGCCACTGGGTGCAAGCGCATCCGGGAAGGCGCGACACAGCCGCTACGAGCCGAGAGCCAGAAGACCTGCCTGTCGGGAGCATCATCGGGGCTTCGGACCCAAGCCGCCGCGATGATCGTCCGCCTTCATCGCGCGCAAGTCCGCAGCCGGTCTTTCATGCCCGAGCCTGGCAGAAAGGATTTGCGTTCATGTTTCGTCAACGTCGAGGTTTCACCCTCATCGAATTGCTGGTCGTGATCGCCATCATTGCGATCCTGATCGCGCTGCTGATCCCCGCGGTGGTGAAGGTCCGCGAAGCCGCCGCGCGCCTCCAGTGCGGCAACAACGTCAAGCAGCTCGTCCTGGCCATGCACAGCTACGAGAACCAGTACAAACGATTTCCGCCGAACTACACCGTGCCCAATCCGTCCAACTGGCCCTACTCGACCACCTACTGGTTCGGCCTGGTGGACACGGCGAACAACGTTGACGGCTCGAAGGGCCATCTGACGCCGTTCTACGACAACAACCGCGGCGTCATCATGTGCCCGAGCATGAACGTCATCGTCAACTCCATTTACGCGGGCCAGACCGGCGGCTACGGCTACAACCGCTGCCTGGGCGGCGTCTACTGGGTGTCGCCCAACTGGAACGCGCCCGTCACTTACATCAAGCGTTTCGCCGACATCGAATCGACGTCGTCAACGTTTGCGTTCTCCGATTCGGCCTTGATCGCGACGTGGACCAACCCGCCGACGGCCCAGGAGTCCTACGCGATCGCCGCTCCAAGCACGTCGTTCGTCAACGGCCCGAACATCGGCGGCCCGCAGCCGACGACGCACTTCCGCCACAGCGGTCTGGCGAACGTCGGTTTCCTCGATGGCCACGTCGAGGCGCTCGCGGAGGTTCCGGTCGCCAGCCCCGCCAGCTGGTCCGCCGCCGCCAATGCTCTGCGCGCGCAAATGCAGCTCGGTTATCTGGCCAGCACGAACACGTCGTATGAAGGAAAATAAACTGAGCCCGAAGCGCAAGCGAGGGCGGCCGGCCGCCCTCGCTTGCGCTTCGGGCTCAGACGCGAACATCATCGCACCCGAATGCCGTGCGGCAGCATCACCCACACCGGCTCGGTGCGGAGCTGCAGCATCGCCTCGACGGCATGCGCGTGCTCGCCCAGCTCCGGCAGGTTCGCGAGCACTGACAGCTCTTTCGCCGACAGCGCGCCCAGTGGCGAGCCGCCTTCTGCCAGCGTGTCGAGGAACGAGCGCGCCTTGGGCAGGATCAGGTAATCGACGTCAGTGTCCGCTTTGAGCCCGCCCATCACCTTGGCGTCGGCGACGGCGTCGTCGAGCGAGCCGAGCGCGTCGACCAGGCCGCGTTCGAGGGCTTGCCGGCCGGTCCAGATGCGTCCCTCGGCCAGGTCGATCAGTTGCTTGCGCGTGAACTTGCGCCCGGCGGCGGAGCGGTTCTCGGTGACCTTGTCGAGGAACTGGTCGTACACCTCCTGCATGAGCGCTTCCATCGCTTTCTTTTCGGACGGCGAAAACGGATGGGTGCTGGAGAGGATCCCTGCATTCTTGCCCTTGCTGATGGTTTCGACGGAGAGGCCGACCTTGTCGTAGAGCCCGCCGAGGGCGAGCTTGCCGCCGACGACGCCGATCGAGCCGGTGAGCGTGCCGGGCTGAGCGTAAACTTTTTTGGCGCCCATGCTGATGTAGTACCCGCCGCTGGCCGCGACGTCGGACATGCTGGCGATGACGGGCTTCTTGCACCGCTTGAGTTCGTTCCAGATGAGATCGCTCGCCAGCGCCGAACCGCCGGGGCTATCGACGCGCAGGATGATGGCGCGCACTTTCGGGTCCTTCTCGGCTTCGCGGATCGCCTCGACCATGGTGGTGGAACCGACCATGCTGCCGCCGACGAAGGACGAGCCCCCCTTGCCGGTGACGATCGGGCCGACGGCGTAGATGATGGCGATGCGATCGTTGCGCGTACCGACGGATGCCTTGGGCGGGTTGAGGATCTTGAGCAGGTCGAACGGGTTGGACAGGTCGAGCTGCGCCTTCTTTTCGCTGCCGTAGTCCTTGACGAGCTTGAGGTCTTTTTTGCCGAGCGATTTGCGGATCGATTCCTGGAAGTCGTCGAAGTAGTTGATCTCGTCGATGAGGCCGAGCTTGAGGGCCTTCTGTGCGGTGAAGGGGCCTTCGTCGATCAATTCGCGGACGGAGTTTCCCGTGGTGATGCCCTTCTTTCCCTTGCGCGAGCGCTGGATCGAGCCGACGTAACTGTGCGTGAAGAAATCGTCGAGGACGAGCGAATACTGGGCGCGGGCTTCCTTGCTCATGTTGTTGCGGATGAACGGCTCGGCGGCGAACTTGAAGATGCCGAACTGCAGGAAGTCGGCGCGGATGCCGAGCTTCTCGAGGAGGTCCTTGTAGAACATGACCTCAGTGCGGGTGCCGACGAGCATGAGCCAGCCGGACGCGGGCATGCAGACGGCGTCGGCCTCGCAGGAGACGAGGTAGTCCTTGGAGTCGCCGGAGTCCATGTAGGCGAAGACCTTTTTGCCCGACTTGCGGAAGTCGCTGATCGCTTTGCGAAGTTCTTCCATCTTGGCATAGCCGATCGAGAGGCCATCGAGGTGGAGGACGAGGCCCTCGACGTTCTTGTCGTTCATCGCTTTTTTGATGCGATCGAGCTTGGTCTTGAAGTTTTCGGCACTCGCGCCGAAGAGCGGATCGGGCGCGACGGGCGATTCATCGAGAGCGCCGGCGAGCCGGATGTGCGCGAGTTGCGGGGTGGCGCCGGCCTTGTCGTTTTTGCCGGCGTCCTGAGCGTCCGCGAGTCCAGTGAAGAGGGTGATGACGATTGCGAGGGCGGTCCAGCGATGCAGCATGGGTTTCTCCTTTGATACGAGATGATGCGTGCGCTCATTGTACGGTGGGTAATAATGTCTGCAATCGCGCCGTAGCCGCAAGCTGCCAGCTTGC
>JACQFG010000381.1 GCA_016200155.1 Planctomycetota bacterium
CCGGGCCGGGTAACCAAAGTATACCCGATCCGCCGGAAACCTCACACATGCCGATTCCCAGGAACCCTTAGCAATACAGATTCAAATACTCTGTGCGCTCTCCCGTTTTCTCTTCGCGTTCGATTTCCGAGATGATTGCTGCGAGCATCATACATTCTGGGAGGTAATGTTCCACATTGGTCCAGACCGATTTGTACTTGCCGCCCCGGACGGACGAAACTCCATCGATCCTGAAACACAAGGGATTCTTGCCGGAAAATCCGAACGTTACCTCGACGGTTTTCCCTGCTTTTGTGGTAATGGAGACAGAACCGAGCAGTGTGTCTTTGTCGTCACTAATGTCCGGTCGCTCGGCCGGCCGCATGGCATCAAGGATCGCTGGAAAGTATTTGGCTGGCACCGAATATCTGGGGACCTTGCGTGTTTCTTTGTTGGTGCCAAAGAGTTCGGCGCTGATTTGAACGACATCTGCATTGTCTGGTACCTGAGGAATGGCTTCGGGCCCCGGAGGATTTGCATCCGTTGGCCGGCTTTGGCTGATCAAGATGACAACGAGAATGACAATCGCGCTGGCGGCGGCAAAGAGTGACAGCGCAACCCAGCGTCGTTTCATGAAGTTACTCCACTGCCGGCCAACACCGTGGAAGATTCTCTCCCATGTTTTCCGGCCTGAAAGGCCGCTTCTACCAGCCCAGGCCGAAGGCCTGGGTGCGGAACGCACGATGGTCTTGGCCCTGAAGGGGCCGTTCATGAACGACCCTTTCAGGGTCGAAATCAATTGCGTGTCTTTCCCAGGCCTTCGGCCTGGGCTGACAGAATCGGCCTTTCAGGCCGCGATAGCGAACCATTTTTCATCGGACCAACGTCGATCAAAGAACTCCATCATTTGACGCCAGACGTTGGAGATTGTCAAGCTTCTCAAAACGACGGTCAATTGGCAACCCTCAAAACCCAAACACGAGCCCGAGGGGTAAGCGAGGGTGTCCTTGCAACTGCTCCCTCGCTTGCGCTTCGGGCTCAGCTACGCCCCGGTTTGAAGTACCGAAACCCCACCGCCGCATACGGGGCGCCTGCCGCCACCCGGTCCCCGGCATACGTCACCACCGTTGGCAGCAATCGGGCGGCCTCTTCCGGCGCCAGGCCCTTGCCCAGGATCATGTCGAAGTAGCTGAACTCCAGCACCGCGCTGCCGCCCCAGTCGATGCTCGTTGCGTAGCCCGAAATCGGATATGGGACCTGCGCCGCGATCCGCCGGGCGAAATCGCCGACGCTTTCTTCCTTCAGCATCAGGCACGTCGCGAAGTGCAGCAGCTTGATGTCGTTCGCATGTTGCAGTCCGTCGATCACCAACTTCGTGTCGATCGTCTGGCCCTGCACCGTCACCCCCTCCGGCAACCCGTGGCTCGATATCAACACAATCGCCGGCTCCGGCACGTAGATCAACTCCCGGCACCAGCGCTGCAAACTGACGCCGTCGTTGAAGAAGCGCTGCCTCACCGCAACGTTCGGCAAGCGCGCGAAAAACTCCTTGAGCATGTTGCCGTAAGAATACTCGCCGTCCGCCAGCGATTTCTGCCAGTGCGCTTCGAGGACGACGAGCCAGGTCAGCCCCGCTTGCGGCACGACGCGCCGGCCTTGCCATTGGCCCCACGCCGACGCGCCGTCGGGCCGCCACGCCCCCGCGAAGCTGCCGGCGCCGTCCGCCAGCTCGAACCAGCCTTCGCCTTGCACCTTCGGCTCGAAGTAGCGAAACACGAGCCGCTTGCCCTCGACGCGCCCTTCGATGCGCGCGGGGCCGGCGCCTTCGTAAAACCCGAAGGCCCGGCCATCTTCCTGGATCAGTCTCATGCGGCCATAGCTCGCGTCCCAGATGCCGTCCCATTCGCGCTGAGCGGTCCAGTCGCGCCACACGGTATCGCCGTCGAGACAATACTGTCCGCGGATATGCCCGTAGCGTGTCGCCTCGAACCAGCCGGTGCCGACGCCGCTCGGGTCGCGATAGCGGAAGTCGAAGCGAGCCTCTTTGACGCTTCCTTCGATGGAACAGGGGATGCCTTGATACCAGTAGTTGCCGCGCAGGGCGCCGGCCTCGTCGCGCAATTCCATCGGTCCATAGGTCGTGATCCAGCGGCCTGCGAAGGTGGTCATGATGGCCCCCAGAAGGTTTATGGCGTACGCCATTATACGCAGCTCGACCTTTTCGATTGCGGTCGGCTATTCGGAACCGTATGATCCAATCGTCCGCTGGAGGGACAAGCTAGCAGCTTGTCCCTACGAGGCAAAAACTTTGTGCCCGTCCGTCTCGTCTTTTTCAGCGATCCGCCCGATTGTGTCCAAACTTCAGGAGGTTCTCTCATGCGTTCCCCATCCGTCTGGTGCATCCTAGCGGCCGTCATTCTCACGCCGCACGCCCAAGCTCAAGAAGCCGTTGCCAAAAGCAAGATCGTCTCGGTCGGCCTGTTCAAGAACGGGCTCGCCGTCGTCAAGCGCGAAGTGCAGATCCCCAAGGAAGGCACCTATCGCCTCGATGCGTCGCCCGAGCCCATCCACGGCTCCTTCTGGATCGAATCGACCGGCAAGGTCGAGGCCGCCGTCAAGATGCGCGACGTCGAAGTCCCCCTCCACGCCGAGGGGGGCATGCGCCTTCAGCACGACCTCGCCGGCAAGAAGGTCACCCTCACCTTCCGCAACGACAAGCTCGGCAGCGTCACCGGCACCCTCGTCAAGCTCGCCAAGCCCGAACTCCCCGAAGGCGCCAAGATCACCGACGATTCGTCACAATATTATGCACGCGTCTACGGCTCCGCGCCGGCCGAGAACTTCTTGATCTTGAAGACCGCGAAGGGCCGAATGTACGTCAATCCGCACGACGTGATGATGATCCAGACCGACGACCCCGACGAGAAGGTCATCCAGCGGAAACCGGTGCTGGTGCTGACGGTCGAGAAGGCTGCCAAGAAGCCGGCGGTTTTCGTGACCTACCTCACCAGCGGACTCGCCTGGGCGCCGAGCTACCACGTCGACATCACCAACCCGAAGTCGCTGGCGATCGAGATGGCGACCGTCGTCCGCAACGAGATGGCCGACCTCGAGGATGCCGAGATCAAGCTGATCTCCGGGTTCCCGAGCGTCGAGTTCGCCAATGTCACCTCGCCGCTGTCGGCCCATACCACCTGGACCAAGTTCTTTCACGAGATCACTACGGGCAGCCGGGCCCCCAGCTCGCATGACCTGATGAACCAGCGGCTCGCCAACACCACCAACTTCGACTACAGCTCGCGCCCCAAGCTCGACCTCGGCGCCATTCCCGCCGGCGAGGGAGTCGATCTGCACTTCGAGTCGATCGGCAAGCGCACGCTGGGGAGCGATGAGGCGCTGTCGCTCACCGTCGGCAAGGCCAAGGCCGACTACGAGCGCGTCATCGAATGGACCGTCGGCACCAGCACCATCGCCCGCCGCTATGCCGGCGGCCGCGAGCAGCACAAGGACGAAATGTGGGACGTGCTGTTGTTCAAGAACCCGTTCCAGTTCCCGATGACGACGGCTCCCGCGATGGTCGTCGAGAATGGCCGATTCAACGGCCAGCGGACCGCCTACTGGACCAACATCGGCGAGGAAGCGGTCCTCAAGGTCACCCGCTCGCTCAGCATCCGCGCGGTGAGCCGAGAGCAGGAGGACAGCAAGGCCAATGAACGAGTCGTCGTCGATGACAAGAACTACACGAAGATCTACCTGAAGGGCGAGCTGACGATGAGTAACCACCGCAAGCAGCCCGTCAAGATGCACGTGCGCCATTCGATCCGCGGCGTCGTCAGCGAGATCGACGGCTCACCCAAGGTCACGACGCGCGAGGAGAGCCTGGAAGACGTCAACCGCGTTCACGAAGTGGTCTGGACGGTGACGTTGAATCCGGGCGAGGAGAAACGCGTGACGTACAAGAACAGCGTGCTGGTTTATCGTTGATTCCTTGCCTTCGTTTAGCGCCCGCAGTGCGCCACGCGATCGCGCGGCGTCATGCGGGCGCTAAACGAAGAAGATTACATCCGCTTGAAGTATCCCATTTGCAACGCCTCGCGGCTCGTGCGCGCTTCGAGTTCGCGCATCTGCTCCGCGCCCAACGGCTGATACGCCCGTGCGATGTCGGCGTTTTCATCCACTTCGCCCGGCGTTTCGCAGCCCACGATCGCCAGGCTCACGCCGGGAATCGACCAGACGTAGCCGAGTGCCTCGGCCATCGTCAGCCGGGCGAGGATGCGCTTCTGTGCACACACCTTCATGGCAATGACGCCCATGTTTTGCTTGACCGCTTCCGCGACCACGGTCGAGATGAACGGCAAGCGATGCACGTCGGCGGCGTTGAGCGCGACCAGTACCGTGTCGAACGCGAATCGCCGCATCGCTTCCAGCAGGATCGCCGCGTCGTGATGCCCCGTGAGCCCCAGATGTTTGACGCGTCCCTCGGCCTTGGCTTGCACGAGCGCTTCGAGGGCGCCGTTCTTGCCGAAGATGCGATTGAGATCGTCGAGAGTGCGCAGGTCGTGCAGCTGCCAAAGGTCGAGGTGATCGGTGCGAGCGCGGCGCAGCGTTTCGTCGAGCAGCTTGAGGGAGCCGTCGCGACTGCGCTCGTGGGTCTTCGAAGCCAGGAAGACCTGGGCCCGGCGTTCCTTCAGCGTCGCGCCATAGTAATCGAGGCTGCCGGCGTAGGCGGGGGCGGAGTCGCAGTAGGTGACCCCCTGATCGAGGGCCCGGCTGATGACGGCGGCAGCCACCTTGTCCTCGCCCCAGGTGCGCAGGACGCCCTCGCCGCCGAGGCCGAACAGCGTGACATGCCGGCCGGTTTTGCCGAGCGGGCGGATGGGGATGGGTGTCGGCATCATCGGCATGCGTAGTGTCCTTGTTTTGCGTTACAATCAAGATAATCGTCTTCACGGAAGGGCATCCACTAATCCCCACGCGAGCCGTTTGATTAGCACATTACTTCCCCAGATTGCAGCCCAAATGAACCAAAGGCCAATTAAGGACATGCCAGCACACGCAAAGGCGCACCATCCTTTCCCATCCAAAAACGCCAGAAATGCCCCTCCACCTAAAATGCAAAAGAGCAAGCCGGCAATGAAAACGAAGATGCGAGCGCCTGGATGGCTTTCGTTTTCTGCGCTATTAGAGGGCGGCGAGTTCATTGCGGTTTGCTCCGGAATCGAAACAGAACGTGCCGCGGTCCGACTAGCATATCCGAATGAGAGACTTCAACGGCTTACGCAACCAACCGCTTCTTCTCAAGCAATTTCAGGCAAAGTCCGCGCATGGTCGCCAACTCATGTTGAAATTCTCGGCGTGCGGCTTCGGTCGGAAGGATATCGAAAAGGTCTGCCAATTGCACCGCGCGGCTCATCACCTCATCGGCGGTCTTATCGCGCAGCTCGTTGCGAACGAACAGACAGTTGTCTGCGTGATAGAAGAGTCGCAGCGCATCGGCTGCGCCCAGAGCACCGTTGGAAAGCGACTCGATCATGCCGAGATTGAGCAAGGCAAACAGCGCGAGTTGCTGCGGCCGTGACTTGCGCGACGATTTCAACAACGCGGCCAGGTTTACGTGATGGTTCATAGTTCAGATTGGACTGGGAAAAACTTTACGCCTGCGACTTTGCCGGAAGCGTGCTCGAAGTAGTGAATATCGCCACTGTTGCCCTTCTTGATCACCTTTTGCCATTTTCCTACCAGGAGCTGACGAAGGTATCGAAGGACCTCCGGATTTCGGACTGGGTACTTGATCGTGCCGCCTTTGATCGGAACCCAACCCTGCGGCACCGATCCTGACGCATAGACGTCGGGATAGAGGTTCAACGGCATGTCAGCCCCAGATATTCCGCGCGGTGGAATGGTTGGTGCAATTTACCATGAATCGCACGCCATGTCCAGATGCACGCCTCCTATTGTTTGCTCCGCAACTCGTCATAGCGTTTGGCCGCGAGCAGGAACATGCCGCGCCGGTCGGACTGCTTCTCGGCTCGATCGCGCACGTCCTTCCACTGGTCGCTGGCCTTCTTGAAGTCGGCCGCCAGCTCCGCGCGAGCCGCGACGAGCGCGATTCGCTCCAGATTATCGGAACTCTCGGCCTTGACGTCAGCGGCGCGCTTGCGAAGCTCGGCGTAGTGATCTTCGACTTTCGCCAACTCATGCAAATAGCGTTCCCCGACCAGGCCCCAGGCGCGAATGTCCGGATCGGCGTTGCTTTTCTTTTCGCTCAGTGCTTTCCAACTCTTCGCGGCATCGGCAAGATTGCCAACATCCTCCGCGTTCAAGGCGTCGCGGAAAAGTTGTTCCTCGTTGCCGCCAATTGTGAATTTCCGCTCGCGGCGATTATGCATCGCCCGATCGAGTTCCTCGAAATCGATATCGTCGGCCCACTTCTGTACGGTCTCGACTTTCGCGTCCGCCGGGTAGGCCGACAGGTAGAGCGCGATCGGTCCCTTGCGCGCTCCCCGCTTGTCCGTCTTCATCAGCAACTCCGCATCAGCGTACAGCGCCTCCGGACTCGGCGTGCGCAGGAACGCGAAATAAACCCCCGTCATCGCGCCGGCGCCGATCAACATCAATGCGAAGATCGTGAACCAGCCCTTCGTGTAGAACGGCATTACCTTGGGCTTTTTCTTCTTCTTGCCGAGCATCGCGCGGGCTGCGGTCTTGTCGTCCTCGTCGAGCTTCTTGTCGCGGCCGGTGCGATCGATCTTGCGCTTGGTCGCCGCCTCGACGCCGGCGCTGCGCTGCACCTCGATCTTCTCCTTGATCAGCTGCAGCGAATCGGCGACGGTGCTGGCGTTGAGCGGCCGTTTCGCGGGCTCCTTCTCCATGAGCTGGCATACCAGCGTGTCGAGCCAGATCGGGATCTCCATGATGATCTCGGCCGGCGTCTTGTAATCGGTGTTGTTGGCGTGCTGCAGGAACACCTCCATCGCCGTCTCGCCGACGAACGGCTTGCGGCCCGTCAACAGCTCATAAAACATGATGCCCATCGAGTACAGGTCGGTCTTGTGCGTGATGTCGCGCACGCCGCGGCACTGCTCGGGGGACATGTACGCCGCGGTGCCGACGGTCGAGTTGGCGGCAGTGAGGGCGGTGACGTCCTGGTCCTTGGCGATGCCGAAATCGGTGAGCTTGACGACACCGCCCTTGAGGATCATGAGGTTGGACGGCTTGAGATCGCGATGGATGATGCCTTTGTCATGGGCGTGCTGCAGGCCGGCGCACAGATGGATGCCGAGCTCGATGACTTCCTCCCACGGGATGCGCGTGCGGCGGTGCAGGATGTGATCGAGCGATTCGCCCTCGACGTACTCCATGATGTAAAAGGGAGCGCCGTGATATTTGCCGCTGCCCATGTATTTGACGATATTGGGATGGTCCAACTGTTTGAGGATGGTGACTTCGCGTCGGAAGCGATTGAGGGCGGCCTCGCTGGAGCCGAGCGCCAAGGACATGAGCTTGATGGCGACGCGATTGCCGTTCTTGACATGCTTGGCGCGTACGACGGTCCCCATGGCGCCGGAGCCAAGTTCCTTGTCGACGAGGTAGGGCCCGAATTCTTTGCCGACGAGCATGGGAAAAAATTCCGGAAAGGACATCCACAACGGCAAACGAGTGCAGTGCCGCCTGCAGGATCCCGTGTTCGATATCGACGATTCGCACTCCGTCTGATGTGATGGGATTATACTGGACCGGGCATCCGCTACGCAATCACCTCCCCAATCACCCGCCCGTGCACGTCCGTCAGCCTTCTGTCCGCGCCGTTGTGGCGATAGGTGAGCCGTTCGTGGTCGAGGCCCAGCAGGTGCAGCAAGGTGGCGTGCTGGTCGTAGCACATCGTGCGGTCGGTTTCGGCATGGAACGAGAACTCGTCGCTCGCGCCGTGGGTTGCGCCGGCCTTGATGCCGCCGCCGGCCATCCAGCTGGTGAAGGTGTTGCCGTTGTGATCGCGGCCGTTGCCGTTTTGGCTGTACGGGGTGCGGCCGAACTCGGTGGTCCAGAAGACGACGGTGTCGTCAAGCATGCCGCGGCGTTTGAGGTCGGTCAGGAGGCCGGCGATCGGCTTGTCGGAGCGGACGCACATGCGTTCGAAGTCGGAGCCGGCGCGGACGTCGTTGTGGCTATCCCAGTTGCCCGAGGCGCCGTTGAGCCCGGAGCCGACCCAGAGTTGAATGAAGCGCACGCCGCGTTCGATGAGGCGGCGGGCGATCAAGCAATTGCGGCCAATGTCGCGCGTCCTCGGCTCGTCGAGTCCGTAGAGCCGGCGCGTCGCTTCGGTCTCGTCGCGCAGCTCCAGCACCTCGGGGACGGCAAGCTGCATGCGGGCGGCGAGTTCGTAGGAGCGGATGCGGGCTTCGAGCCGGGAGTCGCCGGGGGTTTGCTGCTGGCGGTTGAGGCGCGTGACGAGGTCGAGCCCTTCGCGTTCGCTTTCGGGGGTGATGAAGCGGGCGGAGCGCGCCGGGAAGAGATCGGGGACCGGGTTCTCGGCCGCGGGGTTGATCATGGTCGCCTGATGCTCCGCGGGGAGGAAGCCGCTGTTCCACGCCTGCTGCCCGGTCCACGGCAACCCGACCGGATCGGGCAGCGCGACAAACGTCGGCAGGTTGCGATTGAGACTGCCGAGCGCATAGCCGACCCACGACCCGACGCTCGGAAACCCCGGCGTGACGAACCCGGACACCTGCATCGTCTGCCCGGCACTGTGCTCGGAAGTCGGCGCGTGCATCGCATGGAGAAACGCCATATCGTCGACGCACTCGGCCAGGTGAGGCAACGCGCTGGTCACCCAGCGCCCCGACTGCCCATGCCGACGCCAGCTCCACGGACTCTTCAGCACCGGCCCCGGCGACGCGGCCGTCCCGCCGGTAACGCGAAACGGCACGACCTGCCCATGCCGGCGAATCAGTTCCGGCTTGTAGTCAAACGTGTCGCACTGGGATGCGCCGCCGAGCATGAAGAGCTGGATGACCGCCTTCGCCGTCGCGGGATGATGCGTCGCCTGGCGAGCCGAGCCCCGTAAGGGGCCGGTTGCCGGTTGATCCGCAAACCCTTGTTCGTGGAGAATGCTGGCGAGCGCAACGGTGCCGAGCCCGCCGCCGAGCTGCGCGAGGAAATCGCGGCGCGTGGGTGGGATGGGTTGGCGGTGGGAGCAAAGTGCGGGCATGATTTTTCCTCAGGCGTCATCTTTTTGAAAGAGAACCTTTCCCTTGGTCACGATCGTCGTAAGGAACGACCCTTTCTCTTCGAGCCGCCAGTTCATTTCTTTCGGCGTGCGCACGATCAGGTCCAACGGAAACGGCGCTGCCAGTCTGTAGCGGATGCGCACCGATTGATCGATTTGGTTGCGAGCAGGCATCACGACCAGCAAATCGACGTCGCTGTCCGCATTCGGCGTCCCGTAGGCATGGGAGCCGAACAGGATGATCTTGTCGGGCTGAAATTCCTCGGCAATCGCGCGCGCGTAACGCCGGATCAGCCGCATGGGAACATCGGCCCCAAAGTAGATGCGCTTGGCCGGAAAGGGGAACGGGCTTGGTTGCGATTTCGCCATGCGGCCATTGTACCAGAAGCGGACGGTCTCATTTCGTTCCGGCAGCCAATAGCTTGGGCACATCCCAAACCAAGGCGGTTGTGTCCTCGTGACCGGAAACCAGGCTTCGATCATCCTTAGAAAAGGCGAGGGCGTAAACTCTGCCGCGCGGCCCTTGTCCCTTGGCCACGGGTGTAAAACGCTTCAAGTCCCAGATTTCGACGGAGCCGTCCTCTTTGCCGCATGCCAGGAGGCGATTGTCGTTTGAGAACGCGACGGAACGGACCGTGACGCCGTCGCTGTCAAAACGGCCGCGTGCTTTCCGAGTTGTCGTGTCCCAGACGCCAAATCCCTTGGGGTAACATGGAGCTGCAAGCAGAACGCCGTCGGGAGAAAAGCGGGCAGTGTTGTTTCCGGACATGCCGATGCCTTGGACGGGAATGCCGCCGAGATCATTGCCAGTGGCGGGGTCCCAAATGCGTAGACCAAGACCGATGTAGATAAGCCTCTTGCCATCCGGGCTGAACGCAAGACATTCGGTCCCGAAAGTAGGGGTCGAAATCTCACGCATTTTTTTGCCGGCAACCACGTCCCAGAGGATCAATTTGTAGTCATTTCCTTTGGGCGTGTTTTTGGTATAGGCCACGACGAGCGTCTTGGCGTCCGGGGCGAAGGTGAGAATGGAGGTGTAGCCCGCTTGGCCGTCGAGAGTGAATTTCTCTTTTCCGGTGGCCAGATCGCGGACACAAACCGTGAAATCGTTTCTGCTGATCGCAATCGTCATTCCGTTCGGCGCAATGGCGGCATTCCGAAAGGAGGTAGACTCGTTGAGGACGGAAAGCTGTTTGCCGTCGGCAGGATCCCAGATGCGGATCGGATTTCCCGCGCCGGTTGCAACTTTTCCATTTGCCGTAAAGCCGACGAGATTGACCGGAGTGATGTGTCCATCTGGACCGGGAATTTCTTTACCGGTGGCAATATCCCAGCGCATGAGAGAAAACACGTAGTTGATGCTTCCCGCGGCGACGGTCTTGCCATCCGGCGAAATCGCGACGCAGCCGATGCCTGAGTACATTGGATCGTGGCGATGAGTAAAAATAGCGTCGCCGCTCACGACGTCCCAGACTCGCAACGTGTTGTCCACGCTGGACGAAACCAGGCGCTTGCTGTCTGCCGAAAGCGCCAGAAGGTAAAAGTCGTTCGCCCCACCGCGCACAAGGCCCTTCAACTTTCCCGTGGCCGTGTCCCACAGTTGGACTGCTTTCATATCTTGGTCCTCGAGGGCGAACGTGCCGTCGGCGGACCATGCGGATCGGCGCCAGCGCCCGAGTTCCTTCGAGAGCGTGCGGAGTTTCTTTCCGGTTTCCGAGTCACAGACGTGGAGGCCGTCTTCCTGCAAAGCCACCAGAATCTTGCCGTCCGGCGAAAAAGCCATGGTGCCGTTCAACGGCTGAAAAGACGAAACTTCGGTGCTCTTTTCGATGTCCCACTTCCGATTGCGGGGCTCCATCGACCTTTTTCCTGTTCTGACGTCGAATTTGTCCTGGTAACCGAACATCACCAATTTTTTTCCACCATCGGTGAACGCGAGAAGGGTAGTTCCGTCCTGCATCGGAAGGTCGCGTTTAAGGCGCTCCTTCCCAGTAGTCGTGTCCCAAACAGAAAGAGCGTTCGGACCACTCCCGTTGGCTGCGGCCAGAGCCTTGCCATCCGGTGCGAACGCGATTCGCGGTCGGTCAAAGTTGCGCTTTCCATCGATGCGAAACTGAAACCTCTGTTTGCCACTGGCCGTCTCCCAAAGACGCACTGTCTCGTCATGTCCGGTGGTGGCCATGAGATGCCCGTCAAAACTGTAGATTACGGACGTTACTTGGCTGGCGTGTCGGTAGCGAATCGTTCCCAGTCGCGTGATTGCCCCATCGGGCAACGGATCGCCATTGCGATCCGACCGTGTCTTTTTGTCCTGGGCTGCGAGTGGTCGCAAAGCTGCTGACTCGCCGAGTGCAACAATTAGCACGACAACGAACAGATGCCGTACACAAGAATCTGACATCGCGACAGCCTCCTCGACCAATATGAGTGGAATGCCTGGGAACGAGCCTACAGCCCCTCGACGCAATTGTACAATCGAAACCCAACAAATCTCGGGAGGCGACTTACTAATGCACAAACAAAAAATCATTGCAATTCACCAGCACCCGGCACGCGTTCGCTAACCCGTGCCGGTCCGCATACGCCGTCAGCAGCTCCGACTCCTCTTGCGTCGGCGGGCGGCCCATCGTCAGGCGGCAGGCGCGGTCGATCCGGCTCGGCGTGTCCTTTGCCTCGCGCTCCAGTCTGGCAGCCAAGTGCTCGCATTGACGCAGGACGAAGCGGTTGTTGTACAGCACCAACGCTTGCAGCGGTGTGATCGTCAGGTTGCGCTTGGCCATCGATAGCGATGGGTCGACGGCGTCGAACGTTTCGAGCAGCGGGTCGTTGATGTTGCGGAAGATGAAGCGGTAGATGCCGCGACGATAACTCGCGGGATTGTCGGGGTCGAACTTGTCGTAGCTGATCTGCGGCGACACGTCCTTGTTGGGGTCCTTGAAGTCGAACTGCATCGCGGAGGGGCCGGCCATCTTGAGGTCGAGCTTGCCGCTGACGGACAGCAGCGTGTCGCGCAGCATCTCGGCGTCGAGTCGGCCGCGATTCATGCGCCAGAGATAGCGGTTGTCGGCATCCCGTTTGGCGTTTGCGTCGTCATGCGCAGAAACTTGTCGATAGGCGGCGCTGATGACGATCATGCGGTGCAGTTTCTTGAGCGACCCGCCGCCGTCGCGGAACTCGGCCGCCAGATAGTCGAGCAGCTCCGGATGGCTGGGCGACGCGCCCATGCGGCCCAGGTCGTTCGGCGTATCGACGATGCCTTGCCCGAAGTGATGATGCCAGACGCGATTGACGATGCTGCGCCAGGTCAGCGGGTTGGCGGGGTCGGTGATCCAGCGGGCGAGCGCGGCCCGGCGTGGACCCTCACCCCCAACCCCTCTCCCAGGAGGAGAGGGGAGAATGGGTACATCGAAGTCACCCTTGAGCGCGGTCACGCAGTCCAGGGCGCCGGGGCTGACGGCGTCGAGCGGTTGCTTGATGTCGCCGCGCTTGAGCACGAAGATCGCGGCCGGCTCCTTCGGGGCTCGGTAGTTGCGCACGGCGGGGAAGTCGCTGGCGATCGCCAACACCTTCGCCGGCGCCGACAGCGCGGCGAGCTGTTCGTCAACGTAAATGCGGCGATAGTGCTGCGCGAGCGATTCGGTTTGTTCCCTGGTGCGCTTGTCGGCCGGCACAACGAGCAGCGTGGCCAGGTCGGGCGGCAGCGGCTTGCTCAAGGCTGGCGCCGGTTTCGTTGTCACCGACAGGCGCAGCCGGCCGATCAGGTGGCCGCCGCCGTGGAGTTGTTCGAGCGAGAACGTGAAGAGCGCATCGCCGTCGTACTTGAGCGGCTGTTTGAACTCGAAGATCGCCTGGTGCGGTTTGCCGACCTGCGGGAAGATTCCCCAGGCGGTGGCCTTGTTGCCGTCGATGGCTTTGGCGATGTCCCAGCCGTCCTGATTGAAGTCGGCGGTGGCCTTCGCAATCGGAATGTTCGCCGACTTGCTCGGTTCCTTGACGGAAGCAGCATGGACGCGGAACTCGGACAGATGCAGGTTGCCGTTGTCCTGCCGGCCCGGGCCCTTCATCGGCAATGAATCGTGCGGCAGGACCTCCAGGCGCACGGCGGTGATGCCATCCTTCAAGTTGAGCTTCGTCGTGAAGGTGTAGGTGTCGCGCTCGGGTTTCATGCCGCCGAGGAGGAGCGAGCCGTCGTCGAGCAGGGTAACCGTAGTTCCCTTGGCGACGTTGGCATCGAGTTTCGTCAAGACATTCCAGTGCGACGCCGGTCCGCCGACCGACTTCTCCCACATTGCCTGAGCGGCGGCAATCGCTTTCAACTCGTCTGGCGAGAACGGCTGGGCGTCCGGATTCTTCGCCAGGATCGCTTGTTTCTGCTGAAGGTCCTTGCGACGCGCGGCAACGTTCGGCTCCAGCTCGTAGGGCCGATCGGCGCGCCCGACCCCCGCGAACACCGCTTGCATGCGATAGTAGTCGCGCTGCGAGATCGGGTCGAACTTGTGCTGATGGCAGCGCGCGCAGTGCACCGTCATGCTCAGAAACGTCGCGCCGACGCTCGACACCATGTCGTCGCGATCAAGATTGAGCGCGATCTTCCGGCAATCGGTGCCGTCGACTTGCTCGACGAGGGCGCTCTGATTGAACGGCCCCGCGGCGGCGAAACCGAGGGCCGGGATGGCGTGCGGCTCATCGGGGAACAGCACGTCGGCGGCCAGTTGCTCCTGCACGAAACGGGCGTACGGCTTGTCGTCATTGAACGCCTTGATGACGTAATCGCGATACGGCCAGGCATTGAAGCGTGGCCGATCCATGCCGAAGCCGTTCGATTCGCCGTAGTGGACCACGTCGAGCCAGTGCCGGGCCCAGCGTTCGCCATAGCGCGGCGACGCCAGCAGCCGATCGACGAGTGCTTCATACGCCGCTCCCCGTTTAGCACCCGCCGCATCCTTCAAGAACGCGTCAATCTCCTCCGGCGAAGGCGGCAGCCCGTGCAGGTCATACGTCACGCGCCGGATCAGCGTCCGCGCGTCGGCTTCCTGCGACGGCGTCAAACCCTTCTCGCGCAGCTTGAGGAGGAGGAACGCATCGATCGGCGTCGGCGCATCGATCTTGGGGATCGGCGTCTTCACGATCGGCTTGAGCGACCACCAGTCGACGCTCTTCGGATCGTCCTTGATAGCGCGCCTGGCCGGGAACGGCGCGCCGAGGTTCACCCACTTGACGAAGTCGGCGATGACGACGTCGTCGAGCTTCGGCTTTTGCTTGGGCATCTTCAGATCGGGAATCTGATGACGAATGGTGCGAATGAGCAGGCTGTCGTCGGCCTTGCCGGGGACGATGGCGGGGCCCTTGTCGCCGCCTTGCAGCAAGGCTTCGCGCGAGTCGAGAGTCAGGCCGCCGCGCGATTTCTTGCCGGCGTGGCATTCATGACAGTGCGCGACGAGAACGGGGCGGATCTTCGTCTCGAAAAGATCGATACCGGCCGCGTTCTGGGCAAACGACGACGCGGGAAAGACGAACAAAAGGACTAAACACCAGCGCGAGGTTTGTTTGCACATACCTCCAATGAAGCCGATCCGCGCGGTTTTGGCAAGCACGAAGAAATGACAAATTGACGTGAGTCCGCGAAGGTACGATCACGGGCTGATCGTTAAGCAATCGACCTTGATTTCCTTCAGCTTGCCCGACTCGTGGGAAAGGACGACTCCGATTTCATGCACGGAGAGAAAGCCTCTCCCGTAAACGGCCGAGTAGCGCACCGATCCCGTTTCCTGGTAGAGAAAAGACTTGAAACCGCTGTCCTCCATGATTCGCTTCGCATTCTCGATCGGCATCTCGGGGGACAGGTACTTCAAAACCTCCGCGTGCATGGTTTCCTTGTCGAAGTGCAGTTTCATGGACGTCCGGGGATTGCCCAAAGAGAGGCATCCCACGAGACCGACAAGCAACACAGGCAATACGGACCGATGCACGGATTTCGTCCCCTGGCAGCATGGCAAAGGCTGAGGTGATAGCAATCCGCTAACGACGTGTCAATGCCGGTCAATCGTAGGTAGTGGCACAATTTGTCGCCTTTGGCTCCGCGAAAGGGCGTCCTTTCGCGGAGCGAAAGGCGACAATGCAACGCCTACGCCGCTGCGCTACCTGCTCATTTGTCTTTCGTCGACGGATGGGCGCGGCGGACGGCGTTGATCGTGTCATCGAGCTTTGACAGGAAACGCGAGCGGTCCTTGGGCGACATTGGCCGCGGGCCGCCGGTGACGGTGCCGTCCTGGCGCAGCTCGTGCATCAGGTCGCGCATCGCGAGAGTGGCGCCGATGTCGTTGTCGGTGAGCACGTGGCCGCGCGGATCGAGGACGCGCGCCTCCTTGGCCAGGCAGCGGGCGGCCAGCGGGATATCGGCCGTCACGACGATGTCCCCCTGCCCCGCTTGCTCGGCGATCCAGTCGTCGACCTCGCCAAATCCGCCGCGCACCGTCAACTCGATCAGCACGTCGATCGGCACGCGCATCGTCGCATTGGCCACGACCAGCACGCGCATCTCATAACGCCGGGCGACGCGGTAGACCTCGTCCTTGACCGGGCAGGCATCCGCGTCGATGTAGATGGTCAGCATTTGTCACCGTCCCGCCTAGCTGCGGCACTCGCTGAGAATATGATAACAAAAATTTTCACCACGGATTTCACGGATAACACGGATCAGCGAGTTCGAGAGAACGCCCGATCCGTGCCATCCGTGCTACTAACGTTTTGTTTCTTGGCGCCCTGCGCAAATTTTTATGGGATGGAGTTTTGGGTGAGGTCTCCTATGGCGAGATTTCGGCGCTCTCTAGTTTTCTTGGGGGGAGATTCCACCATTTTCCGCGGATGGGAGTTCCATGTGGAATTTCCCCTCCTCGTTGCAACCGATTGATTTGCTGGACGTTGCGGCAACAAAACGAAGGAAATGCCAACTCGAAGGGGGGTCAGCAACGGACTTTGCATTCGGATCTTGTTCGTGGTTAAATGGAGTGGCCCTTGCCGCGGAAAAGTTGGTTGCGGCTTGGCCGCGCCGTGTAATCCGTGGTCAAATGGAGCGGAAACCTTGAAAATCGCTGTCGTCGGCACCGGATACGTCGGGCTCGTCACCGCCACCTGTCTTGCGGAGAGCGGCAACGAAGTCGTCGGCATCGACAAGGATGCGGCCAAGATCGCCACGCTCAAGGCGGGCAAACTGCCGATCTACGAGCCGGGCCTGCTGGAACTCGTGCAGCGCAACTTCCGTGAACAACGGCTCAGCTTCACGACCGACCTGCCCGCGGCGGTCAAGGATGCCCAGCTCATCTTCATTGCCGTCGGCACGCCGGAGACGGCGACCGGCGAGGCAGACCTCAGTGCCATCTGGGCCGTCGGCGATGCGTTGACGCCGCACCTTCGGCCCGACGCGATCGTCGTCATCAAGAGCACGGTCACCGTCGGCACCAACCGCAAGCTGATGGAACGCATGACGCAGAAGGCCGGCCGGCCGATCGAGGTCGCGTCGAACCCCGAGTTTCTCAAGGAAGGCGCCGCCATCGACGACTTCATGAAGCCCGATCGCGTCGTAATCGGCGTGCGCCGGCCGGAAGCGGGCGCCGTCCTGCAGCAGCTTTACGCGCCGTTCCTGCGCACCGAGCATCCGTTCCTCGTCATGTCTCCCGAAAGTGCCGAGATGACCAAGTACGTCGCCAATGCGATGCTGGCCACCAAGATCAGCTTCATCAACGAGATGGCCAACCTGTGCGAGAAAGTCGCCGCCGACATCAACGACGTCCGCCGCGGCATCGGGCACGACCAACGCATCGGCTTCCAGTTCCTCTTTCCGGGCCCGGGCTACGGCGGCAGCTGCTTTCCCAAGGACGTCAAGAACCTCGTCTCGCTCGCAAAATCCGTCAACGTCCCGACGCGACTCATCGATGCGGTCGATCTGGTCAACGATCAGCAAAAGCACGTCCTGCCGACCAAGATCCGCACGCACTTCGGCAACACCCTGAAAGGCAAATGCCTCGGCGTCTGGGGCATCGCGTTCAAGCCGCGCACCGATGACATCCGTGAAGCGCCCGCCTTGACGCTCATCGACGAGATGCTCAAGGAGGGCGTGCAGCTTCGTGTCCACGATCCCGAGGCGATCGCCAATCTCAAGAAGGAGTACGGCGACAAGCTGACCTATTGCGATCGGCCCTACTCCGCGCTCGAAGGCGTCGACGGCCTGGCGATCGTCACGGAGTGGCAGGAATTTCGCCATCCCGATTTCGAGCTGATGCGCCGCCTGATGCGCGGCCCGGTGATCTTCGATGGCCGAAATCTGTTCGAGCCGAAGACCCTGAAGGCGAGCGGTTTCACCTACTACTCGATCGGCCGAACCATAGAATGAATTCCTCGTTTAGCGCCCGCGCGGCGCCTCGTTGATGTACCTTTTTCTTGGAGGCAATCATGACTCCCTCGACAACAACCCCCCAGGCTCCGAGTTTGCGCGGCAAGACGGTCGCGGTCCAGGTGCGCGGCCGTTCGACGTGTCCCGCGGTTTTGCGTGAGTGCCACCTGGAGACGCGCGGCGGCCGGCTGTTCCTGGTCGGCGTCAGCATGCCGGCTCAGAATGGCGTGCCGGAGTGGACCGACGGCGTGCGCCGCGCCATCGCCTGGGACGCGATCGAGGAGTATTGCCTGTTCGATGCGCCGGCCGACTATTACGCCAAGGCCAAGAACGTGGCGACCCCGGCAGCCGCGCCGCCCGCCGACATGCCGATGTTCGAGTCGCCGCAGAGTTCGGAAGGGTTCCCGGTCGAGCCGTCGGGCATTCATCTGGAGCCGGAGATGCCGCTGGAAGTCGGTTCGACGGTGCTGTCGTACTCGCAGGGCCGCTGGTGGCGTGCGGAGGTGGTGGCGCTCGAGGAGAACGACGGCGTGCGCATTCACTTCCCCGG
Organism: Planctomycetota bacterium; assembly: GCA_016200155.1. GTDB lineage: Bacteria > Planctomycetota > Planctomycetia > Gemmatales > Gemmataceae > SIAQ01. The sequence continues at coordinate 18,145 of JACQFG010000381.1, forward strand.
CTGGGACGCGAAATGGGACCTGACAGTGCCGAAGACGGAGCTGCAGGTCGACCTGAGCGGCTCGATCGAAGCGGAGCCGATGGAGTGACGTTCGGTTTGGCGAGCCACGGGGTTCATCCCCGTGGAACTCCGAATTCCACGGGGATGA
>JACQFG010000382.1 GCA_016200155.1 Planctomycetota bacterium
CGGCGAGCGTCAGGTTGTCGATCACGTTGGAGGCCAGCACCACCACATCAAAGGCTTCGCCGGCCTGCACGCGCTTGGCTGCATCGACGCCGCCCACGGCTTCGATCAGCACTACGAACATGGCCTACTCCTGTCCGAGGTTCCCTTCCAAGGGATCTACGCCTAAAGATGGGACGCGATGACAACCATTTCACTCGACCTGCCAGACTTCCGGCTTCTCATACCCTGGCCGCGGCCCGCCTTCGAATTTGGTCTCCAGATTAAGAATCCCGTTGTTCGTCCGCGCCCGGCGGACGATCCACCAGGTAATTTTCTTCGTGCCCGGCTTGAGGTCGTAGGCGACCTGGTCGTCCGGCACGCTCTCGATGAAGGCGCGGACATACGCGCGCAACTGCTTGCCGCCGTCGTCGGTGCTGAAACTCTTGGGTTTGCAGGCGACGCGATCCTGCAGAAAATGCTGGCAGTTCAGCGCCTCGTCCAGCGTATCGGTGGTGTGCAGGAGCAAACTCTGGAACGCGCCGCCGCTCTCGATGGCGCGTTTGCCGACCAGCAGCGACGTCAGCGCCGACAAGTGCCAGTTGTCGTTGCTGATGATCGTCACGAAATGCGTCGGTGCAAAACGAGCCTCGCGCAAATGGCAAGGCCGAGATTGTTCGGCAAATCGATGCTCGTAAACATGGCGAACCTGAGGGCGACGGGCGAGCAGTTCACCGGTCAGGCAACGGCCACACGCAGAGACGTTCTAGCGTGGCCTCGCAACACCGTCAATGCACGGAGGACATCCGTCGGCGTCGGTACGCTCCCTGCCGGAGTCGAGCCGCATATGATATTGCGGTACGGAGCCAACCCATGTGAGGCGTTTCCATGAATCGCATCATGCTCTTCGCGGTGTTGATCGCGTTCTCCTTCTCCCCGCCCGCCAGCGCCCAGGACCTCGACCTCAAGCCCGTCACTGAAAAGCACGTGATGATCCCGATGCGCGACGGCAAGCGGTTGTCCGCGTATCTCTATTTCCCACCGGGCAAGGGGCCGTGGCCGGTCGTCTTTGAGCAGCGCTATGCCGACCTGCGTGCGGCAACAACGCGCAAGGGAGCGGCCAAGTTGGCGGAGGCGGGGTTCGTTGTCGCGCTCGTCAACTTTCGCGGCACGCATCTATCCGAAGGGAACTGGGTCGGCTATCGCGCGCTCGGCTGGGGCAAGCTCAAGGACGGGTACGATACCTGCGAATGGCTTGCGGGCCAGCCGTGGTCCACCGGCAAGGTCGGCAGCTTCGGCAGCTCGCAGGGGGGCTTCGCGCAGAACTTCCTCGCCGTCGCGCAGCCGCCGCATCTCGTCTGTCAATACATGGAGGACACCGGGCTGAGCCTGTTCCACGAAGGCTATCGCATCGGCGGCATCACTCGGCCCGAACGCTTCAAGGCGATGGCCAAGGTGTGCCGTGATCCCGACGACAATCGCAAGCTCATGGAGGAGTGGTTTCGCCATCCGCATTACGATGACTACTGGCGCGACGAGGATTGCAGCTTGCACTTCGCGAAGATGAATGTGCCGTGCTTCACGCTCGGCAGCTGGTACGACTTCATGAATCAGGGCTCGATCGCCAGCTTCCAGGGCCGGCAAGACAAAGGCGGCGCCAATTCGCGCGGCAAACAGCAGCTTGTCATCGGCCCGTGGCTGCACGGCCGCGGCAATCGCACCAACAAGATCGCCGAGATGGTCTATCCCGACAACGCCAACTGGCCGCAGCACGAGCACATGGTGCGCTGGTTTACGCACTGGCTCAAGGGCGAAGACAACGGCGTCGCGAAGGAGCCGACCGTGCGTTACTACGTGATGGGCGCCGTCGGCGAGGACGGGGCGCCGGGCAACATCTGGCGTACCGCGAAGGATTGGCCGCCGCCGAGCACGCCGACGCCGCTTTACCTGCACGCGGACGGCGTTCTGGCGTGGCAGGCGCCGACCGGCGCGAACGGCTCCACGACTTACCAGAGCGATCCGCTCAAGCCGATGCAGATTCTGGGCGCCGCCTTTCCCGGGGCGAAAGATGCGCGCGTGTTTGAAAAGCAGGCGGAGGTGCGCACCTTCACGACGGCGCCACTGGAGAAGCCGATCGAGTGGACAGGCCGTGTGAAGGCAGAGCTGTACGTCTCATCGACCGCGCGCGACACCGACGTGATCGTCCGTGTCAGCGATGTCTATCCGGACGGCAAATCGATCCTGATCATCGACTACCCGTGGCGGCTGCGCTATCGCGAAGGCTTCGACCGCGAGGTGCTGCTGGAGCCGGGCAAGGTCACCAAGGTCGCCTTCGACGTGGGCTGGCTGAGTCAAGTTTTCAACAAGGGCCATCGCATCCGCGTGACCATCGCCAGCACCGGCGCGCCGCTCTACGAACCGAACCCGCAAACCGGCGCGCCGCTAACAATCGCGTTTCCGACCAATGCGGCGGCGGCAATGAACACGATCCATCACAATCAGCGGTTTGCGTCGAGGGTTGTCGTTCCATTTCCGAGGTAATAGAGGCTTGCCAGATCGAATTTGCTTGCGCTCGCATTACGCACGGAACGCCGATGCCGACAACCCTCGAAGGCAATGCGGGCAATTTCAATCCTCACACCCTGGAGCCCAAAATGCCACCCCACCAAACCCCTCCCCCCGATTCTCTCCTTCGGCGCATGCTGGAAATCTACCAGGCGGCGTTTGATGATCGGCCGGGCTGCCTGGACCGGCAGGACGAAGCGAGCCGTTGCTTTGAGACTCTGGCCGATGGAAACGCCGCGACGCTCGAGTTGCTTGCCCACCATCTTCAACCCGGCGGCCTGATTCGCCAGTTTCACCCCGTGCTCGGCATGCGACCCCTCGCGGCGTTGGTCTTGCAAATCGCTCTGAAAAACAGCCACCTGCCATTGCTTCTGGAAGCTGCGGATCGTTTGGTGCTTCGACTTCCGGTCATTCCTGAGACCCAAGACGTATTTGAGAAGACGATGGAAAGCCTGCGCCTGTTGATGCAACAATCGCAACAGGGTGCGTAGGCGTGTGCGTATGTGCAAAACTCGCAAGCGCAACGCAACTCATCTTCGTGGCGACCCCGCACGAGGGGGGGGTCGGCGCGGAGGGTGTGTGTATAACGCGCAAGCGCCATGCAACTCATTCTCGGCCCAACGTGTGCGAGATGTGATCGCCGGCGGTCCCTGTTGTGGCCGTCAGTTTTGTAACCATTTGCCGTCGGAATCTCCTTGACATTTGGTCTTGATTTAGGGAGATTTTTGATATCACGATGAAATCTCGTCAGGATTCGGGACCAGGGAGGCGCTCGTGGGTTTCGCAATGTTGTCGCGCCGGCTTCAATGCTGGGGCCGATTGCTCAGAGATTGCCTGTTCGGCCCGCGCGTCGCCCCGATTCGCTCGCGCCGACGTTTGCAGTTCGATGTCCTGGAGGACCGGACGCTGCTCACGCCGAATGCGGCCATTATTCCCGGCGGATCGGTGCTGACGCTGCAGGTGGTGCTGATCAGCGATGCGGTGGCGCAAGCGCAGCAGGTGCGCCTGGCCGCGGTTCCCGAGGCGATCGCGGTCGTGTATCCGCACGAGTCGATGACGGTCCGCGGCGCGGTCGAGTTGTTGGAGTCCCTATCCGCAGCTCAGGGCGGGGCTCGCATCGGTCATCTCGCCGTCGTGGCGCATGGTGGGTCGGGCCAGGTCGCGATCGGGGCGAATGCTCTGAGCCTGGATACGCTGGCGGCGGACGGGCCGGCGCTCGACCGGCTGCAGGCGATTTTGACTGCGTCGGCACGATTCGACCTGGTCGCGTGCTCCGTGGCCCAGGGAACAGCGGGCAAGCTCTTCGTCGATCGCCTTGCCGAGGCGACCGGCGCCGACGTGTACGCCAGCGATGACCCGGTGGGCGCCAGTCCCGGAAGCGATCTGGTCTGGGAGTACCACACGGGCCAAGGGACCGACGGCGGCGAACTGCTGCAATCTCTCGATCAGATTCCTGGTCTCTCGTTGCCGATCGACACGACCCCGCCGACCGTCAACCTGTCCTACCCCGACAGCGGCACGTTCACCGTCGGCCAAACCATCACCATCCAGGGGAGCGCCAGCGACGCCAGCGGCATCAGCCACGTCCAGATCGAACTGTACAAAGGCGGCACGTCCTCCGGCAATCGCGTCGGCGTCATCTTCCCGGGCAACATCGGCGACGGCAATCGCTCCAGCTACTCCTGGCAGGTGCCCAGCTCCCTCAACGGCCAAACCTTGAATGGATCGGATTACAAGATCAAGTGGGTCGCCTGGGACAATTCTACCAATCACAACCCGGCCGGCGATTACTCCACCGGATGGATCACCCTGCAGCCTCCCCAGGACACCACCCCGCCCAGCGTCGATCTCATTTCCCCCGATAGCGGCACGTTCACCGTCGGGCAGACCATCAACATCAACGGCAACGCCAGCGATCCCAGCGGCATCAGCCACGTCCAGATCGAACTCTACAAAGGAGGCACGTCGGCAGGAAATCAAGTCGGCGTCATCCTTCCGGGCAACATCGGCGACGGCAATCGCTCCAGCTACTCCTGGCAGGTGCCCAGCTCCCTCAACGGCCAAACCTTGAATGGATCGGATTACAAGATCAAG
>JACQFG010000022.1 GCA_016200155.1 Planctomycetota bacterium
GACGCCAACCTCTGGGATTTTTCTTTCAAGGATGACCGCTTCATGGCAACCACGCTCGATCCGTCGCTTGCCTGGTATCAAACCATCACGCGCACGCAGTGGAAGGCCCTCGTCGCCGCCAAGCTCGGCTGGATGCTCGACGCGATGGATTTCGTCATCTACATCATGGCCCTGCAAAAGCTCCAGGCGTACTTCGACTTCGACAAATCGATGTCCGGGCTGCTCGGCACGGTGACCCTGCTCGTTTCCGCGGCCGGCGGGCTGCTGTTCGGCGTCGTCGCCGACAAGATCGGCCGAACGCGGGCCCTGATGGCGACGATCCTGATCTTCTCGATCTGCTCGCTCGGCACCGCCACGGCGCAGACACTCTGGCAACTGGCGCTCTGGCGCGGCCTGCTCGGCATCGGCATGGGCGGGGAATGGGCGTCGGGCTCCACGCTCATCAGCGAAACCTGGCCGGCGCAGCATCGCAGCAAGGCCATCAGCATCATGCAGTCCGGCTGGGCTCTCGGTTACATCGCGGCGGCAGCGGTGGCGGCGCTCTTCCTCGATGTGCTGCCGCTCGGTGAGGAAGGCTGGCGCTGGCTGTTCGCGTTCGGCGCCCTGCCCGCGCTGGTGATCGTGTGGGTGCGCCGCGAGGTGGAGGAGCCGGCGGTGTGGCAGGCGACGCAGACGGCCGCGGCGCCCCGGGCCAATCCGTTCGCGGTGCTGTTCTCGAGCAAGTACCGGACACGGACCATCCTGGCGACACTGCTCACGTCGTCGGTGCAATTTGCTTACTGGGGGCTGTTCTTCTGGCTCCCCGATTTCCTGGCCTCGCCGCCGCCCCACGGCGCCGGCCTGAGCATCGTCAAGTCGCTGGGGTGGGTGATCCCGATGCAGATCGGGGCGTACTTCGGTTACCTGTCGTTCGGTTTCCTGGCCGAGAAGTTCGGCCGACGCGCGACGTTTATCGCCTTCCTACTATCGGCAGCCGTCCTGGTGCCGATCTATGGGCAAGAGGCCCGCAACGTCACGATGCTCATGGTGCTGAGTCCCGTCCTCGGATTTGTTGGCCACGGCTACTTCAGCGTTTTCGGCGCCTTGTTGTCGGAGTTGTTCCCGACCGAGATCCGCGCCACAGGGCAGGGGCTCACCTACAACTGCGGCCGAGCCATGGGCGCGCTGGGCCCGTTCACAATCGGCGCGCTGGGCGAGGCAGTCGGCATCGGCTCGGCGTTGATCTTCCTCCTGCCCGACACCAGCAAGGAAGAACTGGCGACCACCAGCACGCCGGTCACCTCAGCGGCCACGCCGGGCCCAGCGCCTTCTTCTGCGCCGCCGTGACCCCGGCGATGCCGGCCGACCCTAGCTTCAGCAGCCGATCGAGCTGGCTGCGGCTGAACGTGGCTTCCTCGCCGGTCCCCTGCACTTCGATGAACTGCCCCGAGCCGGTCATCACCAGGTTCAGATCGACCTCGGCGTCGCGATCCTCGACATACTCAAGGTCGAGCAGCTCCACGTCGTCGAGCAAGCCGACGCTGATCGCGGCGACGCTGTCGCGCACGATCTCCTTGATCGGCGGAATCTGATCTTTCAACGAATGCAGCGCGTCGATGACGGCAACGAACGCCCCGTTGATGCTAGCCGTGCGCGTGCCGCCGTCGGCTTCGAGCACGTCGCAATCGATCCACAGCGTGCGCTCACCGAGCTTGTCGAGGTTGAAGATCGCGCGCAGACTGCGGCCGATCAGCCGTTGAATCTCGACGCTCCGGCCATCGACCTTGCCGGCCTTGTCGCGCGCCTTGCGCGTGTTGGTGCTGCCGGGCAACATGCCGTACTCGGCGCTCATCCAGCCCTTGCCCTTGCCGACCAGGAACGGCGGCACGCTCGTCTCGACGCAGCAAGTGCAAAGCACCGTCGTTCGGCCCATGCGGACCAGCACGCTGCCGGGAGCTTGCCGGGTGTAACGGCGCTTGAAGGTGAGCGGCCGCAAGTCGTCGGGTTTTCGATTGTGGGGACGCATAGGAATTGCAAAGCCCGTAGGGTGGGTCGAGGTACTCCGAGGCCCACCGTTTCAGACGGTGAGGACTCGGAACGGTGGGCCTCGGAGTAGGGCAGGAAGCCGCGCACCTGGGGGAATTCGTTGGCGGCCATCTGTTCGGTCGAGTAGCCGCTGGAGAAGAGGACGCCGATGCCGGGGGCAATGCGGGTAAGCTCGCGCAAGGTGTCCCGGCCCGAAAGGCGCGGCATGACGGCGTCGAGGATGATCAGGGCAATCCGATCCGCGTGCGCGTCGAGCACTTCGAGGGCGACGACGCCGTCCTCCGCGACCAGCACCTGGAAGCCGGCCTTCGTCAGGATCGTGCGCGTGAGCTGGCGGATCATCGGCTCATCGTCCACCAGCAGGATGATCTCCCGGTTCGAGGTCTCTGCAGGGATCGACGCTGCATCGCTGGACGCCGGCGCCGCCAGGCAACGTGGCAGGAAGATGTCAAACGTCGTGCCGCGGCCGGGCTCGCTGGCGCAGTCGATCCAGCCATTGTGCTGCTTGACGATGCTGAAGACGATGGCCAGGCCCAGTCCGGTCCCCTTGCCTTTTTCCTTGGTTGTGAAGAAGGGCTCGAAGATGCGCCGCTGCATTCCCGCCGGGATGCCGAGCCCGTTGTCGCGCACGCGCAGCCGGACAAACTCGCCGGCCTGGGCCTCGACATGGGTGGCAAGATAGTCGGCGTCGGGAATGAAATGGCTGGTTTCATAGGTGATCCGGCCGCCGCCCGGCAGTGCGTCGCGGGCGTTCAGCGTCAGGTTCGTCAGGATCTGATTCATGTGCCCGGCGTCGGCCTGCACCAGCCAAAGCTGCGGCTGGCCGCGCACATCGAGTTCGACGGAGGCGGGCAGCGTCGAGCGCGTCAGGCGGACGACCTCGTCGATGGCCGTATTGAGATTGAGCGGCGTCGTGGCCAGGGCGGCGCGCCGCGAGAAACCGAGCAGCGTGTGGGTCAGCTCCGCGGCGCGTAGGCCGGCCTTCTCGGCGTTCCTGAGCAGCTCCAGACTCGCCTGCCAATCCTGCTTCTGGGTCAGCACGCACGAGAGGTTGCCGAGCATGATCGTCAGCAGGTTGTTGAAGTCGTGCGCGATGCCGCCGGCGAGCAAGCCGAGGGCGTCCATTTTTTGCACGTGGCGAAGCTGGGCCTCCATCTCGCGCTGCCCGGTGACGTCCCAGCAGATGCCGAGCACGCCGACGACGGCGCCCGCCTCGTCCTTGACGGGGGTCCGGCTGATGCGCACGCTGCGCGGTTCGCCGGCAATCTTCACCACGTCCTCGGTTTCGATCGCCCTGCCCTCGCGCAGGACCTGCAGCTCGATCGCCCGGCTCTTCTCGGTCAGGGCGTTGTCGGGAAACAGCTCGCCGATGGTTTTGCCGCGCAGTTGCTCCTCGCTCATGCCGACGCCTGCGCAGAAGACGGGATTGACGGTGACGTAGCGCAGGTCGCGGTCCTTGAGGAAGATGGCCTGGTCGAGGTGGTTGATGAGGGTGCGGTAGTTGGCTTCGCTGCCGCGCAAGGCTTCTTCGATCCGCTTGCGTTCGCTGATGTCGATGAGGGTGCCTTCGAGAATTTCCTCGCCCTCCTCGACGAGCAGGCTGACATTTTCGATGACCCAGATGGCTGTGCCGTCGGCGCGGCGCATTTGCATCTCGTAGTTGGTCAGCATCTGGCGTTCGCGCAAGCGTTCGAGGAATTCCTGGCGCACGCCGAGGTCGAAGTAGAGTTCGGTGGTGCTGCGCGTGAACATTTCCTCGCGCGAGGTGTAGCCGAACAGGCGGGCGAAGGCGTCGTTGCAATCGAGGATTCGGCCATCGAGGGAGGCGCGGACGATGCCGGCGAGGTTGCGCTGCCAGAGCTGGCGATAGCGTTCCTCGGAGCGGCGCAGGTCGTCCTCGGTCTGGCGCAGCTGCTGGTGTGCGTCGTGGCCGCGCCGAAGATCGCGCACGCGGACCAGGCCGACGGCGGTTGGCGTCGCGGCCAGGCGCGTGAACGATGCGTGAACTGGAAACCCCGCGTCGTCGCCTAGCCCGCAGAAGAGGTAGCATCGCAAGCCGCTGCCCGCTTCGGTCCGGGTTCCGCCGTCGGCACGCACGAGTTCGCTGATTTTCCGATGCAGGAGCTGAGCGCGGTTCACGCCCGCCAGACGCTCCGCGGCCGGATTGACGTCAAGGACTTCTTCCGTGCCGGGATCGAAGAGGAACAGCGCCTCGGCCGATTGGTCGAATAAAGCACGTGCCAGTTCGCCGGGATCGCATGGGAGAGCATTCATTGCGAAAAAACCCGAGCCGCGGAGGGCGAGACAGCCAATGCGTGAATCTGGCGATGGACGGGATGGAAGTACCCTAGTGTACCAAGCGTTTCCTGACAAGAAAAAAACGCGGAAGAATTGGCGGGGTAGTGCGCGTGTTCAGGTCGTGTAAAGCAGCACGCCCCCCTCCGCGGTGGCGACGGCGAGCTGCCGATCGTCGGCGGACCAGACACACTGCGAAATCGCCGAGGGATGTCGGGCCAGGGCGAGCGCGCCTTGCTGTTTGCCCGGCTGCCAAAGAGCGACGACGCCGTCCTCGCCGCCGGACGCGAGCAGGGCGCCGCGATGCTGATACGTCAAGCAGGTGATGTTGTCCTTGTGGGCATCGAGCTGGATCGGCGTCGAGCCCGCGGGTCCTTTGCCCGAAAAGTCCCACACGCACGACACCGGTCCGCCGCCGGTCGCGAGGTATCGGCCCGTCGGGTCCCAGGCGAGCTCGCGCACCTTGGTCGGGTAGCCGGCCATCTGCAAGTCGTCGCCGGTCGCCAGCACCCAGAAGTGCACTGTCGAATCTTGACCACCGACTGCGATGTGCTTGCTGTTGGGGCTCCACGCGACCGCCAGCATCGAGCCGTTCCAGCCGAATTCGCGCACGGCGTTCTGCTGCTCAGGGCTCCAGAAGAACAGCTTGCCGTAAGCCGCGGACGCAAGGATGGCGTCGTTCGGCTTCCACTGAATGTCGGCGATGGTGCTGGGATGATCGGGATACGCGCGGATCATCGCCCCATCGAGGTTCCAGAGCCGCAGCTTCTTGCCGGCTGCCGACGCGAGGATGTTCGCGGTCGGACACCAGGCGACGCGTTCGACCCAGGCGGCGCCGCCGGGCATCTCCTTGAGTTGCTGGCCATTCGCCGGATTCCAAAGTCGGACCTTGCCGTCCTGCCCGGCGGAAGCGAGATGCTGCCCGTCCACCGACCAGGCGACGCAAGAGGCGCCGAAACCGTGGCCGAGCAAGTTGAAGCGAATCTGCCCGGTCTTCGCATCGAACAGCGTGATCGGCCCATCCGCCGACGCCGCCGCGATGAGGCCGAGCGGCGCCGACCATGCGAGCGACACGACGTGGCCGTCGATGGTCGCTTCCCACAGCTTCGCCAGCTTGGTCTTGCCCCAGGCGAATGGATTCAAGCGAGGCATCGCCTTCTCCCGCCGCTTGCGGCTTAGCGTTCGCGTGGCGCCGTGCGAACGCTAAGCCGCAAGCGGCAATTCACGCCAGACACTTGCGAAACCCGTCTTCGAGCCGTTCGCGATTCAGATTGCGGCCGATGAAGATCAGCTTGTTGTCGCGATCTTCCCCCTTGCTCCAGGGGCGATCGGGCCGGCCGTCGAAGAGCATGTGGATGCCCTGGAAGACGAAGCGGCGCGGGTCGCCCTTGATGCTGAGCACGCCCTTCATGCGAAAGATGTCGGGGCCTTCCTGCATCAGCAGTTCGCGCAGCCAGTCGTTGAGCTTCTTCTCGTCGAGATCGCCGGGGATGGTGATGCCGACGGAATAGACTTCCTCGTTGTGCTCGTGTTCGAGTTCGCCCTCTTCGAGGAAGTTCGGGTTGATCGCCAGGACGCGGTCGAGGTCGAAGCCGTTGACGCCGAGGATCTTGTCCATGTCGATGCTGGCGTTCTGACAGCGATGGATTGGCGCCGTGGCGTTGATGGCCCGCAGTCGCTGTTCCAGGACGTCGAGATCCGCGGGAGCGACGAGATCGGTCTTGTTCAGCAAGATAACGTCGGCAAACGCGACTTGCTCTTCGGGTTCGCGCAGGTCGTCTAAATGCTGCACGATGTGCCTGGCATCAACGACGGTGACGATGGCGTCGAGTTGGAGCTTCGCCTTCATCTCCTCGTCGGAGAAAAACGTCTGTGCGACGGGGGCGGGGTCGGCGAGGCCGGTCGTCTCGATCAGGACGTAGTCGAACTTGTCCTTGCGCTTGAGCAGTTTTCCGAGGATGCGGATGAGATCGCCGCGAACGGTGCAGCAGATGCAGCCGTTGTTCATCTCGAAGATTTCTTCCTCGGTCTGGATGACAAGGTCCTGATCGACGCCGATCTCGCCGAACTCGTTCTCGATGACGGCAACGCGCTTGCCGTGCTGCGCGGTGAGGATGTGGTTGAGCAGCGTGGTCTTGCCTGCGCCGAGAAAGCCGGTCAGCACGGTGACCGGAATGCGAGCAGTGGACATTGGCGGAACTCCGAGGAAGTTCCGGCTATTCTATCGCTGGCGCGGTGTGCCGCAATGTGGCGAGAGGCCGTTCACTTCTTGGGCCGACGGACCGTCTTGGGCGGGGATGACTTTTTCTCGCCTTCCGCCGGTTGATTCACCTTGTCCAAATTTGGTTTTTTCTCCTTGTTGGCTTTCATCACGAGCAAGGCGTTGCGGTTCGTGGCGCTGCGCATGCCATCCTCGAAGTCCAAGATATGCCGGACTTGGTCATAGTAGGACCCGCAGCCGCTGTAATACTCTGCAACGAGTTCCGAATGATCTCCCTTGGAGGCAATGAAGACGCCGACGGTGGAAATGTGGTGATCGGCCGCGCGGTGGCAGTTGTCGAGAAACTGGCGACGCATGTCCGCACGCCATGGGTAGACGTGCAGAAAGGCTTTGAGCGCGCGTTGAGTCTCGTCCAACGGCACCCAGATATGCGGTTTGGGGTAGTATTCATGGGTAACGTTCAGCACGCGCGGAAGAATTGCATCGGAGGTTTTGGGGGGTGAGATCAACTTGTCTTTTCGCAAGTCGACGAGGATTTTCTCGACGAGGCTGGGGTCGTCCCCGGGGACGCGGAGTTTGACCAAGAACTCGAAACGGCCGAACAGGTCGTAAATGCCTTCGATGTCAATCCGATCACTGCCCGGGAAGTACCCACCGACAAAATATTTCCGGAGTTCCTTGCACTGATTCGGCTCCACGGCGTTCAGCAACAAGAGGTACATATCGGACTCGTCCCGTGTCATTTCCGTCTTCAACGCCTTCGGGAGAAGGTCTTGGTATTGTTGATGTTCCTTGCAGCGGTCGTGCATGCCGACGGCGATCCTGGCGCCCACGCTTCCGAGGCTGTGAACCAGACGCTTGAGGTCTTCCTCATAATGCGACCCCGTATCGATCTTGACCGCGTGCACTTTGCTGAGCTTGTGAAACGGCGGCGGCAGCACGTCCGGAACGGTCGCATCATCGATGAGCACCGGGATGAGCCGCTTGCCTTCGACTCGAGCCGTTTCCATCTCGTACCCGACATACGCCGACGGTTCCCAGTTTTTGCCGACGATGAGCAATACGACGTCGCACTTTTGGATTTCCTCCGCCAGGATGCGAGGAAAGTCATCGCCGGGCTTGATGTCGCCGTCGATGAAGCCGCTGGCCTTGCCGAATTCCTTACACAGACTGTCGTGAATTCGATAAGCGATCGCCTTGGTGTCGGCTCGACGGTAGGACACAAAAAACCTGAAGTCACTGCTTTGATCAGACATTGCGGGCTCCGGACGGGCTCGGTGGTTTTCCGGGTGGTGCAGCGCCAGGGTGCGCAGACGCGTGATGGCGTGGGTAAGAAAAATCATAGCGGAAAGGAAAATCGATTGCCAGCGCTAACTAGGAAATCGGCATCGTCGCGTTGTTTCTGCGGGCAATTCCCTTGCCTGCCCGGTATAATACGCCTGAAACCCAGGGACCGCTCCGCCATGGCCGACACCAAGACCTTGCCGAAACTGACGCCGCAGCAGCGCAAAGCTGCCATCGGGCAGTTCGAACGCGCCAATCAGGTCCTCAAGGGCGGCGATTTTGACTACGGCCAACGGCTCCTCCTCGAATGCTGCACCATCGATCCGTCCAACCTCACCTATCGCCAGGCCCTGCGGCAATCGCAGCGGACCAAGTACAACAACAACCAGTCCGGCCAGACGCTCGCCTACTTCCGCTCCTTCTTTAGCCGGATGCGCTTGCAGAAGGCGATGCTGCGGAGCGACTATTTCGAAGCGCTGCTCCAGTGCGAGGCGATCCTGATGCGCAACCCGTGGGATCTATCCACACATCTCGTCATGGCCCAGGCGTTCGAGGAACTCGATTGGCCCGATCATGCCCTCTGGACCCTCGAGCAGATTCGCCCGCTTCATCCCAACAGTCCGAAGGTCAATCGCCCGCTCGCCCGGCTCTACGAAAAGCGCGGCAACTTCAACCAGGCGATTGCCCTGTGGGAGCTGATCCGCAAGGCCGTCCCCGACGATCTCGAAGCCCAGCGCAAGGGCAAGGACCTGGCCGCCAGCGCGACGATCGCTAAGGGCCGCTACGAGGAAGCGCTGAAGGGCGAGGCGTCATCGCCGGCGTCGACGGCGGATGCCGAGACCGCGACCGACGAGCCGGCCCTTGCCGACGGCGACGAGGGCGAGGCCG
>JACQFG010000357.1 GCA_016200155.1 Planctomycetota bacterium
ACGGCTCGTTGTCGTTGGCACGCGGCATCGTCCAGGCGCGCTCGCCGGTGATCTGGTAGAGATGCGGACCCGCTGCCGTGTTGCAGACGCCGCGCGTGCCGGCGACCGATTCGGAGATGTTGCTGGCACAGCCCTGAATCTGCCGGCACATGCTCATCACGTGGACGTTATTCGGATATTCGTAATCGACGGCGAAGTGGTCGAAGATGTGGCCGAAGTTCTTGGTGGTGCGCACCTGCCGACCGCCCATGCCGACGCACTTGAGGGGGTGAGCCTGGATCGCCCAGTTGATGACGTCGAGGTTGTGGACGTGCTGCTCGCAGATGTGATCGCCGGAGAGCCAGGTGAAGTAGAGCCAGTTGCGGATCTGCCACTCGATGTCGGTCATGTTGAGGGTGCGGGCGCGATGCCAGAGGTCGGCCTGGTTCCAGTAGCAACGGCCCGAGGTGATGGTGCCGATGCCGCCGTCGTGAACGCGCTGCATGGTTTCGAGGTAGCCGGTCTGATAGCGTCGCTGCGTGCCGGCGACGACGGTGAGGTTATGCCGATCCGCCAGTTCGTGGGCCGCGAGCACCGTGCGAATGCCAGGCCCATCGACGGCGACGGGCTTCTCCGTGAACAGATGCTTGCGTGCGCCAATCACCGCCTGAATGTGCCTGGGCCGAAAGCCCGGCGGCGTCGCCAGCAGGACGAGGTCGGAACTCTCGATGACCGAGCGATAGCCTTCCAGCCCGACAAAGATGCGCTCGGGCGGGACATCGACCTTGGCCGCAATGCCGGGGATGGTGCGCAGCCGTGTCAGGCAGCCCTTGGCCCGGTCCATGAATGTGTCGGCCACCGCGACGAGCCGCACGTTATTGTCGGCCCGCAGGCACTGCTCGATCGCCCCGGAGCCGCGCCCGCCGCAGCCCACGAGTCCGACCTTGATGGTGTCGTTGTTTTGCTGGGCGTGCACGTTGGGCAGCACGCTGGCCGCCAGAGCACCGCCGGCGAGCGCGGAGGTGGTGAGGAAATCGCGGCGTGTGGTGTCGGTGGACATGGGGTTGCCTCCTGGATGGGGGTGCGAGTTTCGTTTATTTTGACATGGGGCGGCGGAAAAGTCCAACAAATCTCTCTTCGTTTAGCGCCTGCGGTATCCCTCGCGGAAGCGTCGCGCCCCAGTCAAGTGCACCGCGCGTGCACTTGATGAGATCTTCGCCGTCCTTTTTTTGTTAGAATGGAGTTACTCGTTCACAGGGAAATCCAATGTCTGTACCGGTTCCAATCCCGTATGGTACGACCTACACAGCCTTCGCGGAAGGAACCACCTGGAAATTCCTTGACTGTGAACATTGCCGGACCGTCTTCGCATATCCGATGTACCGGTCGGCCGAAGGGCAAGGCTTGAGCGTTTTGTTCTTGGACAACGAAGGCGCGCGGGAACTCGCGGTCGCCGTCGCGCAGCGGCGGTTGCAGCACAAACTGAAAAAGGGGTTCGATATGGTCCCCTGCCCGCATTGCGGAAAATATCAGGAGTTCATGTTGCGGACGATTCGCTGGCAGCGATGGGAGCAACGGCTCATTCTGGGGATCCTGCTCATTCTGCTCGGCGCCATTTCTTTTGGGGCGGGCTTCCTGTTTTCGATCTCCTCCTCCTATCGCCTCAATCCCGACGTCCCCGTGATGATGCGGAATTGCTACATCGCCGTCGCTGGTTTTATCGGACTCGGACTTTCTTGGCTCGCATTTCGCGCTATTCAATGCTGCCATTATGATCCAAACAACTCGCGCGAACATTCGGATCGAATGGGACTTGCGGCATCTCGGTCGATATCGGGCGAAGCCATACAGAGACTGCTGATCGACATGGTTGCGAAGCACGCCAACCGAACCGATCCTCCCGCGTGAACGTCATGTCCGCCTTCTGTTGATCCCAGCCTTGCGCAGCACACCGCGCATCCAGTAGTTCTCTGCCGCCGTCAGCGTCGGCTGTACCTCGTCACGCGAATACTCGATCGCGCGGCGGTATGGTCCGGCGTCATAAGCCCGCGTGAAGACGGCTTGCAAATCGAGACTGACATCCCCGTCCGCAGGCAACAGCGGGATCGCGATCGTCGGCAACGGCTCCGGAAGCTGGATTGGATATACTTCGAAATCCTCGAACCGATTGAAACGCCGGCAGCAGACGTGGTAGTCAAAATCCCCAGTTTCCTCTTTGGCCCAATCGAGGTCCACGGCGGTTGCGTGAGTGCCGGCACGCAAAAAGTCGATCTCGACAAGATGAACCTTGCGACGCATGATCTCCCGCTGCTTGCGTCGATAGAGTTTCGCCCCCTTTTCGCCCGGCGTCTTGTTCGTGAGGCTCAACATCTCGATGCTGCACACGAGCCGCTTCTTGTCGCCGCGCTTCTTGTAGATCTCGAGGAAGGTCTCGACTCGTTCATCATGTGGAATAGTCACAATGACTGGCCGAGTGAGGGTCGCCACGACCCCGCCTGACCCAAACGACCGTCCTGATCGTTTTGTCGCTGATCGCTTTATCTCGATGTCGGGTTCAATGCGGCGTTTGGACGTGTCGATCCACACGCGCTCGCTCGTCGTGGCATAGTACCCTTCCGGCAGTCGGCCCTGGAGAACCTCCTGCGAATAGGCGATCATCGACAAATGAAGCGCGCCGAAATGCTCGGCTTCAATGAAGGGGTCCATGCCGGGAAATGGCGAAGGCATCGCAGTGCTCCCAATCGAATCGCAAGGATTATAGTATTGTACCAACTCAATTCGGACTCTGCTTCGTGATCTTCGACCTGATTCCCTTCAGGGTCTCGTGCTCCTCCATTGCCCGTACCACGCGGAAGCCGACCCAGTCGGCGTTGTTCCAGAAGATGCTTTGCGGGATCTGCGGGTCCTTCTTTTGCCAATCGGGGACCGAGAACCCGCGCTCGGCGCTGCGGCAACGCTCCGGAGCGTCGATCCAGCTGCCGCCGCGCACCACATACGAGTAACGCTTCTCGCTCGGCATCTTGAACGGCAGCAGCGTCGGCTTGTCCAGCGAGAGAGAGCCGTAGAACTTCGCGTCGTAATGATCGATGCACCACTCCGCGACGTTGCCGTGCATGTCGTGCAATCCCCAGGCATTCGGCTTCTTCATGCCGACGGGGTGCGGCATGTCGTTGGCGTTGGCGTCGATCCAGGCGTATTCGCCGAGCGACTTCGGGTCCTCGCCGAAGCTGAACGCGGTCGTCGTCCCCGCCCGGCACGCCCATTCCCACTCCGCCTCCGTCGGCAGCCGATAGAGCTTGCCCGTCTTCGCCGACAGCCAGCGGCAATACTCCATCGCCGCGTGATAGTGGACGGCAATCACCGGCTGATTCTTGCCTCGGCCGTAGCCCCAGTCGATATCGTGATGGTTCGCCTTCGACGGCCGGGTGATCGCGTCGGCCGTCTTGTCGGCATCGCTGGCGGCCGGCTTCTCGTTGGGCTTCTTCTCCCAGAAGAGATCGTACTCGCCCCAGGTAACCTCGCATTTACCGACCCAGAGCGGCTTGATCGTGACCGGATGCTGCGGCCCTTCATGCTCCTTGCGGCCCTTCTCGGCTGCGGGGCTCCCCATGAGGAAGGTGCCGCCGGGGATGGCGATCATCTCGAAGGCAGCCTTGGCGCCGTCGCGTTCGATGGTTTCGGTGTAAGATTTGTGGGTGTGCGGGGCGATGGCGGGGTATTTGGGCGTGGGTTGAGCCGCGACAAATTGCAAGAAAATTGCCGCGACTAACGGGATCATCGTGAATGCGTTTCGCATCGTGGATTCCTCCTCGTTTAGCGCCCGCGCGGTCCTTGGTTTCGGCGCCCTGTTGCAGCCAGAGATCGTGCGGGCGCTAAACGAAGACGGTCAGTTGCTCCACCACGACACCTTTGACCGCACGGCCTTCAATCGTTCGTCCTCCTCGACGGCACGCACCACGCGGAAGCCGACCCAGTCGGCGTCGGTCATCCACCAGATGCTTTGCGGGCGTTGCGGGTCGCGTTTGAGCCAGGTCTTGTCCGAGTGCCGGCGGATGGCGCTGCGGCACTTCTCCGGCGGGTCGTTCCAGGAGCCGCCTCGGACCACGTCGGGATAGCGGTCCTCCGTCGGCGGGTTGAACGGCATGAGGCTGATCTTGTCCTTCGGCAATGATGCGTAAAAATCCTTCTTGTACGAATCGAGGCACCACTCCGCGACGTTGCCGTGAATA
The DNA here is from genome assembly GCA_016200155.1 of Planctomycetota bacterium. Taxonomy (GTDB): domain Bacteria; phylum Planctomycetota; class Planctomycetia; order Gemmatales; family Gemmataceae; genus SIAQ01. Next base: position 4,209 of record JACQFG010000357.1, read on the forward strand.
TCGTGCAGGCCCCAGGCGCTGGCTTTCTTCTTGCCGACGGGGTGCGGCGTGTCGTTGGCATTCTTCTCGTACCAGGCGTGTTCGTCGAGCTTCGTCAGGTCATCACTCGACGTCCCGGCGCGGGCGGCCCATTCCCACTCGGCTTCCGTCGGCAGGCGATACTTCTTGCCCGTCTTCTCCGAAAGCCAGCGGCAATACTCCATCGCGGCGTGATGTGTGACGGCGATGACGGGAAAGCCCTTCTTGCCGTAGCCGAAGGTCGGGTCATCGTACGGCGGCGTCGGGCTGGTGACGGCGTCGGGCAGCTTGTCCGGCTTCTTGCTGAT
>JACQFG010000358.1 GCA_016200155.1 Planctomycetota bacterium
ATTACTGCGCACTCGTGCACAGTTATTTAGACGCCGGCCGATTCCAGCGCGGTCAGCGACGGCGCTTCGGTCCACGCGTATCCCGTGGGATCCATCGCGCTCCAGGCGCAGCGCATCCGCGCCCAGGCGCTGCGCCAGAAGCGACCGAAGCCGTAGCCGCCCGCACGCAGCGCCCTGCGATGGCCGATCCAGATCGCCAGCGTCACGCCCGTGAAGAAAACACGGTGCAGCAACATCGTCAATACGCGCAGCCAGCGCGGCCGATCGCGCAGAAGGACCGCGAGCTGTTCGCACTGGAAGCGGACGTGCTTCACCTCGTCGGCCAGGATTTGCGCGCAGATCGCGCGCAGCACCGGGCACTTCGTCGCCTGACGAATCGCGTTGTAATAGATCAACGCGTGCGTCTCGACCATGACGACCGGCGTCGCCCACACTTCCATGCTCGGCAATAAATAGCGCGCCGCCCGGAACAGCGAATCGCCCCAGTCGGATTGCTTGCGCGGCACTCCCGCCATATCGAGGAAGCGTCCCTGGTACTCACCGTGCCGTTGCTCCTCCTTGATGAAGCCTGCGACCGCGTCCAGAAAATCGGGATCGCCGATGCGGTCGGCATAGCGCTGGGCCGCGGCGAGCAGATGTCGACCGTCCGAGGTCTCACCGAGCTGCCAGGCGCGCAGCGATTCGGCGATCTCGGCAAGCTCCGCCGGCGTGACGCCGAGACCTTGCTCCCACGGGATGTGCCGCTGGTCGTCGGCATTGTCGCGATAGTGATCGCGCCACTGGGCGGAACTCGTGATGGAAGGCAGATCGTTTGCGGACATGGGAGATTCTCCTAAACGTCCTTGTTGACGCAAAGTACTTTGCAATGCAAAGTAAACATACCAACATATAGCCCGCCATTCATGGCGGGCCAGCCCCGGCTAAAGCCGGGGCTATATGGCGACGGGTTGCGCGATGTGCTGCAGCGATTCCTCGACTGCGTCAATCGTATCATCGAGCGTCGAGGTGCCGGCGGTCAAGCCGACGATTTCGACGCCGTCGAACCATTCGGGGCGCAGGTCTTCCGGACCTTGCACGTGAAACGCCCGCAGCCCGCGCGCCTGGCAGCGCAGCACGAGTTGGCGGGTGTTGTTCGAGTTGTGCCCGCCGACGACGACCATCGCCTCGACCTCGTCCATCAGGCGTTCGAGCGCTTTTTGATGGTCCTTGGTCGGATGGCAGATCGTGTCGATGAAGCGGATGTCGGCATGCGGGTTCTTCGCCTTGATGGCGGACCGGATCGCGTCGGCGTGCGGCACCGGCGTCGTCGTTTGGCACATGATGCCAAGCCTGGCGTGCGGATAGGTTCGCACCTCGTCGGGCGATTGCAGCACGTCGAAGCTCGTCAGATCCTCGACGATGCCTTGCACCTCGACGTGGCCGCGCTTGCCGATGACGAGGACATGGCGTCCGTCCGCCTGCAGTTTCTGGGCAGCCTCGTGAGCGCGTGTCACCAGCGGGCAGGTCGTGTCGATCAGCTCCTTGCCGGCATCCTTCAGGCGAGCGCGTTCCCGGTTGCTGACGCCGTGCGCCGTGATGAGCACGGCCTGCGTGACGGGGAGCGGGCGACGCTTCGATTCGCCGATCATGCGAAAGCCGCGCTCGGAGAGATCGTCGAGCACCTTCTCGTTGTGCACGAGTTCGCCGTGGATGGTGACCGCTTCGGGATCACGGACGTCCTCGATGATCGCCAAAGCGTCGCGAACCCCGAAGCACATGCCCAGAACGTCGGCCTTGATGATTTTCATGTCAACCCCCTGATCCCTCGGTCCCAAACTCCGTTTGAGACCGCAAGTCCGGAAACTCTGTTTCCCGTCCCGCACGCTCACGCAACTCACGATCGACGAACGATCGCGAACCCACGGCAATGGCCTTCCACGTCACGTACACAACGCTTGCTGCGACTATACCTGCAGAGACCGCCGTGATCATCCACGCACCCACCCAGTACGCGATGAACTCGAGACCGAATCCATCCCCGATTTGGCCATCCAGGGCGAACAAGAACATGGCGTTACTCCCCAAAACGAACCGCGGTCCCGGCCGCCGCACAACCATAGCTCACGTTTCTTTCCCCGCCCAACTAATTTGCCACGCAAAGTGAATCCGCAAAAAAACACACACGCTCGCTCCTCACGCCGGCGACCAGCCCTTTTCGAGCTTCGGCTCCTCGACCGGAATCTTCTCGGCGCCGACCGCATCCGTGACGATGTTTTCCAGCACCGTGATGTACTCGATGAAGCGCTTGCGGCCCTCTTCGGTCAGGACGCACAACGTCTGCGGGCGGTTGTCCTTGAAGCCTTTCCAGATGCGGATCAGGCCCGCCTCGGAGAGGATTTGCAGGTGCCGGCTCAAATTGCCGTCGGTCAGGGCGCAGAGGTCCTTCAGATCGTTGAAGATCAGGCCGCCCGGATGCGTCGCCAGCGAGGTGACGATCGAGAGCCGAGCTTTCTCGTGAATGACGCGGTCGAGCCTTTCGTAGGCGAATCGGCCCGGAGCATCATCCACCGTAGACTTCACGCTCCGCGTGAAGGTTTCGTCACGCGAAGCGTGACGCCTACGATCAGAATCATTCGTGTCTTTCTTGCTCATCGCTTTTTCGCTCCAGGGTCCAGTAGAGAATGGCCGCCGACATGACCTGCCCGACGCCGAACGGCACGCCCATCGCCCACGGTGAGAACGCGAACTCGCCGTGCGCCCACAATAGACACAGCACGCCGGCCGTCATGTAATACACGCCGATCCAGAACGTCGCCTTCGGCAACAGCCGATACGACGCGAAAATCCCGAGGCTAAAGAACATCGACCACATTCCCGGCAGCATCCACCACGCTTCCGGCACATGCTGAAACAGGACATACGTCACCAGCCCGCCGGCGATCACGCTTGGCAGAAACTGCCCGACCGCGAGCAGCGTGATCGGCGTCGTCATCGAGGAGGTCGATTGCCTGCAGTGCCAGATCATCACCAGCCCGGTGACCAGCATGCTCAGGAACGCGGCGCCGATCCACAAACCCAGGTACGCCAGGAAGTTCGCTGCCGGCTGCGGCACCAACACGGGCTGCAATCCCGCGGCCAAACACGCGACGACAGCGGAAAACGCGACCGGAGCGGCCCGATAGCCGCGAAACGTCTCGGTGCGCGCAACCTGTTGGCGGATTTCGGAGATCTGCGTCAAAGCGTCGTGGAGGTCCATGGTGTTTTCTGCTCCGTTGACTTTGCCGCGTAAAGTCTACACGAAGTATCGGAAAGGTCAAGGCGAATTCTTGAAGGGAGTTTGGCGCGGGTGCACGACATGGTTTGCAGCAATCTCAATACAACCACGGATTACACGAATAACACGGATGGGAAATACTACCGAGGCATTTTCCCCCATCCGTGTCATCCGTGCAATCCGTGGTTAAGTTCTTGCAAACCGTGTCGTGCACCCGTTTGGCGCCGCCGGCATCGCCTTATTGAGGCACGACGCTCCGCGTCGTGATTTGCTGCGACGCGGAGCGTCGCACCACAAAAAGAACGGCCACTTGCGATAAACCCGCAAGTGGCCGTCGAAAAAACCGACCGGGATGAAAATCAGCTCAGGGATTAGACCGTGCCGTTTCGACGCGTTTGTTGGACACCTTGGTGGCTTCGAGCTGGCCCTGACGCGCGAAGTCGATCGCTTCGCCAAGGACGCGGTAGGTTTCGTGCGGCGCGTGGAAGCCGCGCGAGTTTTCCGCATTGACCATGTCGAGCCGCCACTGGGCCTTGCGATGCAGCATCTGGGCCGGCTTCAGTTGTTCCGGCTTGGCGCCCCCGTCCTTGGCGTGCTTGAGCAAGCCGACCAGCTCGAACATCGCCGTCTCGGCGCGCGTCTCCATGTCGTGGCAGCGGTCCTGGATCGCCTCGACGCGGGCCTTGAGTTCCTCTTCCGGATAGCGGTGGCACGTCTGGCACGCCCGCGCGATGTTCAGCATCGGGCTGCGCACGTGGTGGTCGCTGATCTTGATCGCACCTTCACGCTTGTACGGCATGTGGCAATCCGCACACGACACGCCGCTGCGAGCGTGGATGCCCTGGTTCCAGGTCTCGAACTCGGGATGCTGGGCCTTGAGCATCGGCGTCCCGGTGTCGGGATGCGTCCAGTCGATGTGGCTGACCTGGTTGTCGTAGTAATCTTCCATCTGCTCGACCTTGAGCCCCCTGTGCCAGGGATAGGTCAGCAGCTTGCCCGGCCCGTGGAAGTAATACTCGACGTGGCATTGGCCGCACACGAACGAGCGCATCTCCTGGCGGGTGGCCATGGTGTTCGGGTCGTAATCCTTGTCCTTCTTGCCCTTGCGCCAGCTCATGATGCTGGGCAGGTGCGGGTAATCGTCGGTGTTGCCCTTGGCGAACTCGGCGATGCCATTCATGAAGCCGGGCCGCGACACGCGCAATTGCATCGATTTCGGCTCATGGCAATCGACGCACGTCACCGGATGCTGGACCAGCTTGCGTCCCTCCTGGATCGGCATCGCGCAGACGATCTCGAAGCCCTTCATCAATTGTTCCTTCTGCTTGTCGTCCGGCACGCCGGCCTTGCGGCCCTCATCACGGTAGGCCTTGTTGATCGAGGAATGGCAATGCAAACACGAGCCCGGCTGCTTGAACTGCTTGTTGCGCTCCGTCTCATCCTGATCGATGAGCATGTAATGGTGCCCACGTTCCTCCCGGTAGTCGATGGCGAATGCATAGCCCTTGAACAGCGTCCGGTAGACGGGGTACTTGTCCATCTTTTGATAGTTGACGCTGCCGCCGTACTTGGTCGCCGCGATTTCCTGGGTCCGCATATAGCCTTCGTACTGGCGCGGGTAGTTCTTGCCCCACTCGGCCGGGTCGAGGAGATCGTCGTGCAACTCCACGACGCGGAAGGCGTGCTGCTGAGCTTCCGTTTTGCGATCGTTGATGTTCTGCCAGAGGAGCGCCACCGATGCCGTGAGGATCCCGACGCCGAGCACCGTGCAGGCGTAGAACGACATGGCCCCCCAGCGCTTGCGGCCGGACGGCTTGGCCACCGGAGCGGCGGGCACAGCTGCCGCGGGAGACGTAACGGCTTCGTGCGGTTGCGGTTCGGAATACATGAGCAAAGTTTCCTTCGTGAGAGAGTCAGCGCGTGGGGCCGTGTCCCACATCTTGATGGCAGCGGACGCAGTTCATCGTTTCCAGCGGATAGCAGCCCTTGGCGTTGGGTTGCCCGAGGATGCCGCTCACGAAATCCTTGTGGCAGCGGATGCAGTTCTGGTTGAGGATCTCCGCGTTCGTCGGCGTGATCTGGATCGGTTCGTGGAAATCGTTGAACGTGAAGCCCTTGGAGTGGCGATAGCCGTTGTCCGCCTTGCAGATCCACTTGTCGAGGCCGCCGACCGGCACGTGGCAGTCGTTGCAGGTCGCGTGATTGTGATGGCTCGAAGTCTGCCAGCCGTGATACTGGTCGCGCATGATGTGGCAATTGACGCACGACTTGGGGTCGTTGCCCATGTACGACAGGCCGTCCGCGAAGTGAAACGTGTGCGCGCCGAGCCCGCCAAGCATGCCGATCAGGATGCAGAGGGCAAGGATGGGCTTGTTGAATCGGTGCCACATTACGGGATGGCCTCCGGTTGCGGGCGGTCAACGGACGTCTAGGGAATATGGATAAACAGCAAATGCCGCGCCTATAGGGCGCAGATTGATGAAATGTCTCTAACCAATAAACAGCTTTGAGGTTGTGTATTGCAACGTGTGCAAGGCGCTACCGATCATTTCCGATAGATGCAATGGGTTCGGGCACGCGCTGCCACGAAGTTGAACAAACCAAGTGCGGTATCGCGGCGTGAAACGTAAATCGTCCGCACTCGAAGAAACGTCCGCCAGGCCGCACCGTTACTGCTTCAACGTCGTGTCCTTCTCCGCGTCGGCCTTGCGATACAGGTTCGTCCGGATGAGGATCTGCGGCTCCGGACGTTCGCCGCGGAAATGGCGCAGGATGGCGTCGGCGGTCTGGTGCGCGATCTGGTCGGGGTACTGGATCGGATCGGCGTAAATCTTGCCCTCCAGGATCGCCTGCTTGCCCTCGCGCTGGCCGTCGAAGCCGATGATCTTGACCTGATCGGCCTTCTTGGCCTTTTCCAGGGCGGCGCGGGCGCCCAGGGCCGACGGGTCGTTGATGGCGAAGATACCGACGAGATCGGGGTGCGACTGCAACGCATCCTGAGTCGATTTGTAGCCCTTCTCCCGGTTGCCCTGGCACGGCAACGTGTCGGCGACGATGATCTGGGCGTCTGGGTTCTTCTTGTTGTGCTCCTCGCGCACCTCGTTGAAGCCCTTGACGCGCAGCTGGCACGATTCGACCTCTTCGAGGTGAAGGACGAGGACCTTGCCTCCCCGGGGCGCCAGCGCCTCGATCATGGCGAGCCCCGCCTGTTTGCCCCCCTCGTAATTGTCGGTGGCGACGTGGGTGACGACCTTGGCCTTCGGATCGGTGCAGGCAATGTCGGCCGTGAAGACGGGGACCCCTTTCTTGTTCGCTTCCTGGATCGCGGCGCCGATCTCCATCGACTGGCACGGACAGAGCACGATCGCCGAGACGTTCTGGGCGAGGAAATCGTTCACCTGATTCTTTTGCCGAACGACGTCGTGATCGGGATCGACGACGATGACAGCGTAGCCGGCCTTCTCCATGTCGGCCTTGAAGACGTCGGCGATCTCCTTGAAGAACGGGTTGGTCATGGTCAATACGGAGATGCCGACTTTGCCCTTGCTCGCTTTCGGCTTGTCGGCGTCCTCGGCGGGCGCTTTGCAACTCGCGAGGACCAGGGCGAACACCATGGCAACGAGAAGCGATTTTCGCATGAGAAGCTCCAATGATTGTTTGCCGCTTGCGGTTTAGCGCTCGCATGGCGCCATACGGGCGCTAAACGGGATCCCCGGACTTGACCACTTCGATCCGCCCTTCGTGCAATCGAAAAATCCAATCGCCCAGCGCGTCGGCCTCGCGCTGGCTGTGCGTCACGTGCAGCACCGTGACGCTCTCCCGCCCCGGCAGCCCGCGCAGCAGCTCGACCATGCGGTCGCGCGTCGGCTCGTCCAGCGAGCTGAGCGGCTCGTCCATCAGCAGGATCGGCGGCCGATTCGCCAGCGCCCGTCCCAACGCGATACGCTGCGTCTCACCGCCCGACAGTCCGACCGCACGCCGCTCCAATATATGTCCCACCTGCAGCCACGCTGCCAACTCGTCCACGCGCTGCTTGATGGCGTCGGCCGGCTGCCCGCGGATGCTCAAGGCGAACCCGAGATTGTCGCGTACGCTCATCGTGCGAAACAACGCCCCGTCCTGCGGCACATAGCCAAGGTTGCGCTCGGCCGGCGTTGCGTGCGTCCTTTCAACGCCGTTGAGCACGATGCGCCCCGCCGCGATCGTCCGCAAGCCCGCGATCGCCTCGAGGATGGTCGTCTTGCCACAGCCCGTCGTGCCCATGAGGATGGCGTAACGGCCTTTCGACACGTGGAGCGACACATCCGCGAGCTGGAACTCGCCTTGCCGCATGCAGAGGTTATCGACGTCGATCATCGGCAAGAAATTAGCAATTGACAATTAGCAATTATCAATCGCCAATTGGCAACAAGGTTTTCCGCTTCCGGGTGCGCCCGGAGCCCGTCCTATCAATTGCTAATTGCTAATTGCTAATTGTCAATTGCTAATTTCAGACAATCCCGGTGCCGCGCAGCCCCAGCGAGCGCGTCAGCACCAGGACGACGACGGCGATGGCGATCATGAACAGCGACACGGCGATGGCGCCTTCGAGGTTGCTGATGTTGAATGCGAGCCAGACCGTCGTCGATAGCACCTCGGTGCGCATCGGCGTCGCGCCGGAAAAGAGCATGATCGGCCCGAACTCGCCGAGCGACCGGGCCCACGCCAGCGTTCCCGCCGTCAAGAGGCCGCGCCGCGCCTCCGGCATGACGACACGCCAGAACGCCTGCGCCCGCGTGCAGCCCAGCGTTAACGCCACCTGCTCCGTGCGCGGCGAGATCTGCTCGAAGGTGACGCGCATCGTCCGCACCGCGAAGGCCGCCGACACCGAGAACTGCGCCAGGATTACGCTCGGCACCTGGTAGCGCACCTCGAAGATATAATCCTGAAACCATTGGCCCGGCGGCGTCCCGAAGAGAATCAACAAGCTCAACCCCAGCACGATCGGCGGCAGCACGATCGGCACGTCGAGAATCGTATCGACCACCGTCTTGCCCCAGAACTCTGTTCGCGCCAATAGGTACCCCATCGGCACGGCGACCCACAGCGACAGGATCGCCGTCACCGAGCATGAGATCAGCGTCAGCTTGATGGAGTATTGAATCTTCGGCTCCGCCAGAGCCGACAGGAGATGATCGGGCGTGGTATAGAACAGATCGGCGACCACCATCGCGACGATAAGGGCGACATACGATCCGCCGAGGATCGCGAGGCACAAATAATAGACCAAGTCAGCCGGTAGACGCCTCATAAGGAAATCATCCACGAAGGGCACGAAGGACACGAAGAGTAGATGGTGTTTCTTACTTCGAAAAATTCCGAGTAACACAAACAATTGTTTTGGCTGGATTCATTCTTCCTCTTCGTGCCCTTGGTGTCCTTCGTGGATGATTTACTTTTCCACTTCCTTCACTTCCCAGCCGAAGCCGAGCCTTTCGAAGCGGTCGCGCGATTCCCTTTCCTGGAGAAATTCCATCAGGCGTCGGCTCAGCTCGGGGTACTTACTGCTCTTGGCGACGGCGATCGGCTGGGCGGGCTGGGCGCACTTGATGTCATTGCCGTCGATTTTGGTTGGGATCGGGATGCCGTCGACCTTGTCGGGATAGGGCTGGATGTTGCTGCGGTAGGCGATGACGACGTCTAGGCCTTTCTCGCCGGACGCGAAGAGCTGGTTGACGAGGAAATCGCCGGTCGGAGACTGGACGGCGATGTTTCTGGCGATCTTGCCGTAGGTCCCGGTGCGGTCGAAGGTCTCCTTGGTCAAGGAGCCGAGGGCGCATTGCTGTTCGTGGCCGATGCCGACGCGCAGACCGGGCCGGGCGAGGTCTTCCAGTTCGTAGATCTTCTTCGGGTTGCCCTTGCGGACG
>JACQFG010000375.1 GCA_016200155.1 Planctomycetota bacterium
AGGTCCGGCGAGCCGAGCCGGACCGGTCCCGCACGGCTCGCGGGACCTACGGCATTGTTTTGGAGCCTGCAAGAAGGCCCAGGCTCCCCACGCCGTAGAACGTGTATTCGACGTCGGTGGCTTCATCCCAGACGCCGCCGAGGAAGCCGCCCTCTTCGCGCTCCAGGGATGTGACGTATTCCAGCGCCCGCGCCGGCTCAATGCGGTCCAGCGCGCCAAGCTCGGCCAGGGTCCAGCAGCCGGTGAACGTGGAAAGTAGGTCGGCGAGCGGAATGCGATCGTTGGCGCGCAGGCCGCCTTCCATCGACGGCATCTCGGCAAGGTAGTCGATCGTCGGTTCCGCCTCGTCCGCATTCAAAGCGTTTCCCTTCAAGAGATGCAAGAGCCCGATGGCCGCCGCGGTCGGGTTGGTGCCGCTGCGGCGCATGGCCGCGACTTCGACGTAGCCGCCGTCGTCGCGCCGGCGCGATGCGACGAAGCGCAGCACCTCATCCGGGTTCGGCAGCGATTGCCCGAGCAGCTCGAAGCACAACCCGACGAGAAACGTGTGATACGTGCTGCCCGAGCTGGCGCCGGGCGACTTGTTGTAACCATGGTCCTTGGTGCGAAACGTATCGAGCGTGTCGGCGACGCGCTGCCGCCAGTCTGCAGGGCTGCCTTCGAGGACGTCGATGCCGCTGCTCGCTTGCACCAGGACGGTCGCATACAGGAACGAGAAGAAATCGACGACGCTGGCCTGCTTCGTCAAGCACTCGCGCAGGAACCTGGCCGCACGCTCGCAAATCTCCGGCGTCAGGGCGTCGAGCACCGACAGGCCGCGCAGGCCGAAGCCGGTGTAGTAGAGGTCCGATTCGCCTTCGCGTCCCGAGAACCCGCCGTCGGGGTTTTGCATGGACGCGAGGTAATCCGCCTGCCGCTCCCGCAGTGGTCCGGGCAGGCGCGCGACCCCCGCGGCAATGCGATCGTTCAGGTCTTGCAAATAGTTGGTCATGGTTTTGCCGCTTGCGGCGCAGCAAGCCGCGCCCGATAACTCGCGGGAATCTCGATGCCCTCGATGCGATTGTCCGCTTCGACCCGGCAACATACCGAGGTCACTTTCCCGCGTGCAACGACTTTGCCGTCAAGCGTGAACTCGAATCCGTAGGTGACCGACTTGCTGCCGATGCGCTCGATCGAGACGGCAACGTCGAGCAAATCCTCGAAGCGTGCCGGCGACACGTAATCGCAGGTCGCCGACACGCGCGGGAAGCCGATCGCCTGGCCTTCCCAGGTGAGCTTCACGGAAAGGCCGCGCGAACGCAGGAACTCGCATTCGGCCGATTCCATGTAGCGAAAGAAGTTGGAAAAGTGGACGATGCCCGCGGTGTCGGTATCGCCGAACTCGACGCGGCGGGTCGTTCGAAAAACGGGGGTTTCGGCCATGCCACCATTCTAGTGGCTCACGCAAAGGCGCAAAGGCGCAAAGAAAATCTCTAGGATAGCAATCGACTTGATCCGGGCTTTGCGCCCTTGCGCCTTTGCGTGAGATACCTGATGTTCGTGACTCATTTGGAATCCGCGATCGATGGCACGCGCTTCGATGCCGGCCGTGTTCTGACCATGCACAACGGCCGGCCGCTGTGGGTGCGTTACGATCTCGCGGCCGTCAAGAAGGCAGTGCGGCCCGCTGACTTTGCGCTGCGCGTCAACTCGCTGTGGCGCTATCGCGAGCTGCTGCCGTTGCCCAAAGACATCGAGCCGGTGACGCTGGGCGAGGGCATGTCGCCGATCTTGCCGTGTCCGCGGCTTGGCAAGGAGCTGGGGCTGTCGCGGCTGTTCATCAAGGACGAGGGGCAGCTGCCGACCGGCAGCTTCAAGAGCCGGGGCATGGCCGCCGCCGTCAGCATGGCGAAGCATCTCGGCCTGACGCGCCTCGCCGTCCCGACCGCGGGCAACGCCGGCGGCGCCCTCGCGGCTTACGGCGCCCGCGCCGGCATGGAGGTCTTCGTCTTCATGCCCGAGGATACGCCGGTCATCAATCAACTCGAAGCGTTTCTTTGCGGCGCGAGGGTCTTTCTCGTCAACGGCTTGATCAACGATTGCGGCAAGATCGTCCGCGAAGGCATCGACAAGCTCGGCTGGTTCGACATGTCAACGTTAAAGGAGCCGTACCGCCTCGAAGGCAAGAAAACGATGGGCCTGGAAATCGCCGAACAGCTCGGCTGGCGACTGCCCGACGTCATCTTCTATCCGACCGGCGGCGGCACCGGCCTGATCGGCATGTGGAAGGCGTTCGCCGAGATGACGGAACTCGGCTGGCTAGGATCCGGCGAGCCGAGCTCCGTAAGGAGCCGGTTGCCGAAGCTCGTCAGTTGCCAGAGCGACGGCTGTGCGCCGATCGTGCGCGCTTTCGAGAAGGGCGAGCGCTTCGCGGAGTTGTTCGCGAACGCGCATACCGTGGCAAGCGGCCTGCGCGTACCGGCAGCGGTCGGCGACTTCATGATGCTCGACGCAATCCGGGCGTCCGGCGGGTGGGCGATCGCGGGTCAAGAAAAATCGATCGTGCCGTGGATGCGCCGCGCCGCGTCGCTGGAGGGCATCGCGATCTGCCCGGAGACGGCCGTCTGCTTCGACGTGCTGGAACGTTTGGTGCGCGAGGGACGCGTCGGCCGCGATGAGGAGATCATCGTCTTCAACACGGGAGCGGCACAAAAATATCCGGAAGCGGTGAAGCTGGATTTGCCTCGGCTCGACAAGAACCGGGCGATTGATTACGACGCAATCGCCAGGCGCCCGTAGGGACAAGCTGCCAGCTTGTCCCTGTTGAGCGTCGCGCACTTGCAACGACCGGGACAAGCTGGCAGCTTGTCCCTACGTAGGTCTATCGGAACAAGCGGAATCGCCCCTGGAACAACCGCGGCCGAACCACACGCGGCTGGACCTCTGGCGCCACTTCAACCGGCGTCGGGATCGCCTCGGCCTTCTTGATTTTCTCGGCTTTCTCCGGCCCCTTCGGCGCCGGCTCGGCCGAGGTCAGCGTGTCGCGCCAGAGCCAGCGCATCGAGTCGGGCAGGATCGCGCCGCCGTGTTTGCCGGTGTGGCCGCCGTCGCCCCAGACGGCCTTGTAGTCGTACTTCTTGAACTTGAAGGCCGACTCCATCTGCAGGTTGGCGAGATACCAGTTGCCCGCGGCGTTGTCGAGATCGTTGGAGCCGTCCTGGAGGAAGACGCGGATATTCTTCTTCTCGGTCTTGCGAATGATGCCGGGATAGACGTCGCCGCCGCGGATGTTGGTGAAGCTGCCGATGTGGCTGAGGACCTTGCTGAACATGTCGGGCCGTTGCCAGGCCGCTGTGAACGCACAAATCCCGCCGCTCGACGCGCCGCAGATGCCTCGGCCAGCCGCGTCCTGACGCAGCTTCAGCTTGTACTTCTCGACCACGGCCGGGAAAATCTCCTTCTCCAGGAACGTGACGTACTGCGGCGTCAGCGAGTCGTATTCGAAGCTGCGGTTGCTGCCCGGCTTCTTCTTCGGATCGTCGGTCGGAAACAGGCCGGGGTTGATGAAGATGCCGATCATCACCGGGATTTCTTTCTTGTGGATGAGGTTGTCCATGACGACGGTGGCGCGATAGCTTCCCTTGGGATTGAGGTAGGCGCTGACGCCGTCCTGGAAGACCATGACGCAGGCGGGCGTCTTGCCGTCGTACTGGGCCGGGATGTAGACGGCGACGTCGCGCTCGGTCTTGGCGAAGATCTCGCTCTTGTGGCGAAACTTCTCGACCTTGCCCTCGGGCACGCCCTTCTGCGGCTCCGAATCGGGGCCAGGCTTGTAATCGTCCTTCGCGTGGGCCGCGGCAAGGAGCATGGCGACACAGGCGAACGATGCGACGAAGCGATTCATGAGAGGTCCTTTCAGGTTATCGCCGCTTGCGGCTTAGCGCTCGCATGGCACGACGCGAGCGCTAAGCCGCAAGCGGCAGGAATCATTTGGCCAGCGACACGCAGATCAGTTCCCGATCGTTGCGGGCGAACACGCACTGCTGGGCGAAGGCGGGATGGCTCCAGGAGACGTTGCGCTTGTAGGCGGTGCTGGTCGGATCGAGCATGTGCCAGCGGCTGATCTCGTTGTAGCCCTTGGGAGTGAGCTTGGCGATGATGAGGTCGCCCGTCTCGGCGGTGATGAAGAAGCGGTCCGCGTGCTTGACCAGGTGAGCGGTGCCGCTGGGCGTCTTCTTGCCGACGGCTTTCAGGCTTTCCCACAGGCGTTCGCCGGTCTTGATGTCGACGCAGCGCAGCTCGCCGTCGTTGCAGATGCCGTAGATGTGGCCCGCTTCGAGGAACGGCGTGTTGTTGACGGGATAGACGGAGGTGTCGCGGTTGCCCTTCCAGGCCTGGGTGAGGCCGGGTTTCTTGGCATCGAGCTTGAACAGGCCACCCTTGTGCTGCCAGGCGCCGATGAAGAGATGGTCGTCGAGCTTGCGCGGCATCATGATGGAGGTGCCGTTGACGGTGGTCTGCTTGACCGACCAGAAGACCTTGCCGGTGGCGGGATCGAGGCCGTTGATCGCCTCGGGGTGCCAGATGATGAGCTGGCGGACGCCGCCGGCCTCGATGATCGACGGCGGACTGTAGCCGGGCTCCTCGGCGCTGAGGGCTTTCCAGATTTCCTTGCCGGTGTTCTTGTCGAAGGCGACGGCGACGGCACCCTCGCCGCCGACCATGCAGATCAGGCAATCGCCGTCCATGAGCGGATGGGCGGCGAAGCCCCAGAGCGGCGTCGCGGTCTTGTAGTCCTTCTTGAAATCGCGCTGCCAATGGATCTTGCCCGTCTTGGCGTCGAAGCAGATGAGATCGCCTTCCGCGCCGAGGGTCCAGACCTTGCCGGCCTCGACGTTCGGCGTGCAGCGCGGGCCATTCGGATACGAGACGGTGAGCGTGCAGGGGTAATCGTGCTTCCACTTGAGGTCGCCGGTCTTGGCGTCGAAGCACTGGACGCGTTCCTTGCCGGCAAACTCGGCGCGATCGAAGTTGTCCTTGTGGATGTCGGCATCCGTGACGAAATCGGTGAGGAAGACGAGCCCGTCGGCAACGGCGGGGCCGGAGAAGCCGTTGGCGACCTTGGCGCGCCAGAGGACTTTGGGGCCGCCTTTCGGGAACGTGTCGAGGATGCCCTTTTCGCGCCAGACGTTGTCGCGCTGCGGGCCCATCCATTGCGGCCAATCGTCGGCGCGGGCGTTGGCGGCGGCGAGGGCGATCAACAAAAACGAAAATAGCGGTCGCATGAAAATCTCCTGGTTCGCCGCTGGCGGCTTAGCGTTCGCGCGGCGCCGCGCGAACGCTAAGCCGCAAGCGGCAATCGGGTTACTTCACCGCGCGGACGCGATGATTGTTGCTGTCGGCGATGTACAAGGTTCCGTCCGCGGCGATGACGCAGCCGTGCGGGCGGTCCATGCCGGCCTGGGTCGCGGGACCGCCGTCGCCTTCCTTGCCCTTGCGGCCGCCGGCGATCGTGGTGACAACGTTCGACTTCGCGTCGATCTTGCGGACGCAATGGTTCTCACAATCGACGACGTAGATGTTGCCGGCCGCATCGCAGCGGATGCCCTTGGGGCCGGCGAAGACGGCGGCTTTGGCGTCGGCCGTGTCGCCGGAGTAGCCCCACTCGCCGGTACCGGCGATGGTGGTGATGATGCCCCTGGCGTCGATCTTGCGGATGGCGCTGCCTTCGCGTTCGCAGACGTAGGTGTTGCCCTTGCCGTCGACGCAGACTGCCCGTGCGCCGACGAGGAGGGCCTTGGCCGCGGGGCCGTTGTCGTCCTTGCGTTCGAGCTTGACCTTCGTCTTGATCTTGGCCCGGCCGGTGCCCGCGAACGTCGTGATGATGCCGGTGGCGAGGTCGAGCCGGCGGATGCGCCAGTCGCCGACGTCGGCGATAAGTAGGCCCCCCTTGCCATCGAGGAAGCAGTCGTTAGGTTCGACCATGCTGGCCTCGGTCGCCTTGCCGCCGTCGCCGGAGTAGCCTTTCTTGCCATTGCCTGCAACGGTAGTGACGATCCAAGACTTGGCGTCCACTTTGCGCACGACGGCGTTGAGACGATCGACGATGTAGAGGTTATCGTTGTTGTCGATGACGACGGCATAGGGTTCGTTGAAGGTGGCGTCGGTCGCCTTGCCGCCGTCGCCGGAGTAGCCCTTCTTGCCGTTGCCTGCGACCGTCGTGATGACGCTGGTCTTGAGATCGACCTTGCGGATGCAATGGTTCATCGACTCGGCGATGTAGAGATGCCCCTTGTTGTCGACGTCGCAGTGGAACGGTTCGCTGAGCGTCGCCTTGGTCGCGAGGCCGGCGTCGCCGGTGTGGCCGCGCATGCCGGTGCCGGCGATGGTGGACATGGTTGGCGCGTCGCCGCCGGTGAAAATGATCGCCAGTGCAAGGAACTTTGTCATCGGTTCTCCCCTCTTCGTTTAGCGCCCGCGCGGCCCTGTCGACGGCGCGGGCGCTAAACGGGGACCATCACCTTGTGCAAATCCAGTTTCCCCGCCGCGTTCCACGCCTCCTCGGTGCCGATGGGGAACCAGAACGTCGAGCGCACCACATGAAACGGCTGCTTGGCCGCAAGCTGGGTGACGTAGTCGGTGATCTCGTATTCGCCGCGCTGCGACAGGCCGATCTCGATCTCGAACACCTCGCGCGGAAACAGATACGCCCCCGTGTTCGCCAGCCGCGGCCCAGGGATGTCGGGCTTCTCGACCAGCTTTTCCAGCATCCCGTCGGGCTTCAGGAACGCGATGCCCCATTTCTTTGGCTCATCGACTTCCTTGACGATGACGCCGGCCGGGCATGCCGCGAGCGCAGCGAAATCGGCCGCCCCGAACAGGTCGTCGCCATTGATGACGAAGAAACGATCCGAGCGAATCTGGTCCCGGCACTTGCGCAGCGCGTCCCCCGTCCCGCGCGGCGTCCCCTGCGGCACGATCGCCCATCCCTTGAAGAACGTCTGCCGCCGCAGGTACGCTTCCACCTGCTCGGCCAGATAATGCACCACTACCACCACGCGATCGACCGACTTCGGAAGTGCCCCCAGCGTCCAGTCGAGGATGGGCCGACCCTGCACCGGCAGCAGCGGCTTCGGCGTCGTCAATGTGTGCGGCCTCAACCGCGTTCCTAATCCTGCAGCAAGCAAAACGGCATCCATGTTCACCCCAGTCGGCAGTCGGCAGTCGGCAGTCGGCAGTCGGCAGTTCCATTCGACTGCCAGCTGCAAACTGCCAACTGCCAACTGATCCCGACTCTGACGAGTTTATCAACTTCAGCGATCATCCGAAAGTTAGCGCGTTTATCTTTTCGATGAAAAATTCCTCAAGCGCACAGGCTAACCGGGACGATGGATATTACGATTTTAGCGTTTCTCGCGATCTTGCCGCGGCGCTGCCGCCGTCTGGGATGAATGGATTCTCAAGGAAGGGGATTTACGATGCGTCGTTTGATGCTTTTGCTCGTGGCCGTCGGCTTTCTCGGTTCGCTCGGCGGATGCAAGTTGATCCAGGCGCATGGCGTGTGCGACTGCGACGACGACAATCATTGCCAAAATCGCGCTCCGTGGGTCCAGCATGGCGTGCCGATCGTGCCCGCGACGGAGCTGGTGCCGGTGCCCACGAAGGAAGGCAAGAAACTGTAACGGCGTTCCATAGTTTAAGTGCTTGGCGTTTGGCGCTCGCGTGGCGCCATGCGAACGCTAAACGCCAAGCCATGAACCATGGAGCCTCGCTTGATGTCCGTCGAACACCTTGCCTTCGCCTGCGCCGCCCTGCTCATCGGCATCTCGAAGGCCGGGTTCGGCGGCGGCATCGGCATCCTCACCGGGCCCGTCCTCACCATCTTCTTCGGCGCCAAGCCCGCCGTCGGGAAGATGCTGCCCCTCCTCGTCGTCTGCGACGCCATTGCTCTCTACCCCTACTGGCGGCAATGGGACTGGCCCAACGTCCGCAACCTCCTTGCCGGCGGCGTCCTCGGCATCGTCCTCGGCTGGCTCGCCCTGCACGTCATCGACGACAACCTGCTCACCCGGCTGATCGGCCTGCTCGCCATCGTCTTCAGCCTCCTGCAGTTCGCCCGCGTCTATTACAATCGCGACGACGCCATCGAACCTGGCTTCTGGCCCGGCTTCGGCGTCGGCCTGGCCACCGGGTTCGTCTCGACCCTGTCCCACGTCGGCGGGCTGTTGACCAGCATGTACCTGCTCATGCAGAAAATGGACAGCCGGCGCTTCGTCGCCACGACGACGCTGTTCTACTTCTGGATCAACCTGCTCAAGATGCCCGCGTACTGGCAGGTCGGCATGATCGATGAGCAGACGCTGCTCTATGACTTGCCGTTCGTGCCGGTGGTGTTTGCGGGAGTCGCGCTCGGCGTGGTGATGAATCGCTACGTGTCGGATGTGTGGTTCGGGCGGATCGTCTACGGCTCGGTGCTGGTGATCGGCGTGTATCTGCTGGTAAAATGACTGGCTGTTTACGTTTAGCGCTCGCGCTGCGCCGCGCGAGCGCTAAACGTAAACACAAGTCACTTCTTCTCGGGCGCTTGCAATTTCTTGGTGTACTCCGCGAAGTGCCGGACATCTTCGCCGAAGGTATTGATCCAGTGGCGGATCATGCCCTCGCTGACGCCGGCCTCGCAATCGAGGTTGCATTCCAGGGCCGTGTATTCGACGTCCTTGCCCTTGTAGTTGACGACGCGCACGAACTTTCGGCTCAAATTGTAGCCGTTGGCATCGTCGAGCGCGAGCTTCTTGAAGTGGGCGTCGATCATGAGGTCCTTGCCGTTGAAGTTGTAGAGCCGAACGTTATGCCCGTTCATCTCGAAGTCGAGCATGGCGACGCCGGCGTTGTTGACCTTCTTCGTGAACGTGATTTTTTGCGACTTGAGGATGCCCTCGATCTTGTCGGTGGCGACCTCGGCAAGGATGGCGTCCTCGTTGACGGCGACGGGGCCGGGAGCGGCGCCGCCGAGCAGCTTTTCATATTTCCGCAGCTCCTCATCGTAACGCAGCACGAACTGCTTGATCGTTCCCTCGGTGGCCCCTCCGGAGATGTCGAGGCCGTATTCGAGGATCGTCAGCTCGGTATTGCCGTCCTTGTGATGACTGGCCCGGCTGACGCGCGTGGTGGCGTTCCAGCCGTTGACCTTGTCGATCGGCATGCCGCGGAAGACGCAATCGAGCATCAGCTCGGTCGGCGAGAACCAGGTCAGGCGCACCTTGTAGGCGTCGCGCTTGAAGTCGTAGTAATGCTCGTCGCCCTTCTTGGCGGACGACTTGACGAACTCGATCTTCAGGTCGCGCAGAATCTTCTCCGCCGCCTCGGGGGTGAGGGCGCGGAAAACCTTGTCATCCTGGGCCTGCGTGAACGGCACGACGGCGATGAAGATGACGGCGGCAAGCGTCAAGCGAAACATGGGGAAATCCTCACAAGTTTCATATAGCCCGCCATTCATGGCGGGCGAGCGTTTGGATTATTTCACGAACTTCGCGAACTTCTTGGCTTCGTCGTCGAAGCGATTGAGATACTGGCGGACCATGGCATCGGTGACGCCGCCCAGGCAATCGAGCTGAGCCTCGAGCGACAGGCTCACCTTGGTCTTCTCGTCGATGCGCACGAGCCGGCTGAACTTGGCCTCGGCGTTCCAGCGATTGACGTCGTCGAGCTTGACGTTCTTGTCGATGACGGTTTCGATCCACAGGTCGCTGCCGTAGTTGTAAAGCCGGCACGCCGTCGCGCTGCGGGTGAAATCGAAGTAGACGACGGCGCCTTCCTTGTCCTTGCGTTCGCCCTTCTGAAATTTCACGTTGAGGTCGGTGAGGAGCTTTTCGATGGCTTCGTTGCTGATGCTGCGCGCGACCTTGCCTTGCGAAAGGGCGTCGCGGGTCGCGAATGTGCACAGGACGAAACAGGTCGTGAGGATC
>JACQFG010000376.1 GCA_016200155.1 Planctomycetota bacterium
ACGCCACGGCGATGGTAGTATCCTAGCAACGCGCTCCCGGGTCTCCAAGGAATTTTTGGTTTACTTTTGTGCAGCGATCGACATGGCGCCCTTCTCAGCCGTTCTGCAACTTAGACGTGACTGATCGAATTTCGTTCACTCCGGTTGTTCAAATAACGCGGATTGCAATGATTTTTTCGGTCACTCCAGCCATGGCGCCGGGCGTGAGCTATGGTTGTGCAGACGCCTCTGCGCGGACGGACCCTGCCGGGGCGCGTCCGCATCGTCCGGTGGTCGTTTTGATGAGGTTCGAATCATGATAGAGCCGCGCATCGTGCTGGCGGGAATGGGCCCGAAACTCTCGGGCCTGACCTGGGAATCCGACAAGGTCCTGCGCATTGGCCGACAGACCAACCTCGACGTCGTGCTGCGCGATCACTCGATCGAGCGGATCCACGCGGAGGTCCGCTATCAAGGCCTGCGCTGGATGGTGCGCGACCTGGCCCACAATCAAATGTATCCGACCCTCGTTAACAGCCACGCGCTGACCGGCAAAGACCAGGCGCTTGCCACGGACGACATCTTGCAGTTCGGCAAGCTGCAGCTGCGGGTCGCCGACGTCGTCGTTCCTGCCGACCCGACGCCTCCTTCGCTCGCGCGCACGCCGCTGCCCGCCGGACTGAGCGGGACCGCACTGCCCCAATCGCCGATCGCGGCCAGCGGCTTCAACTTGCTCATCAAGGCCAAGACCCAGCAGTCCTGGGACAAGGCCCTCGAAATCGTCACCCTCGATCCGTCGGCCCGGCCGCACCAGGATCAGGCCATGCTCGCCCTGGTCCGCGCCAACCATCACCTGACGCACATCTCCCACCTCGAGGAGCTGCTGCGCTCGATCCTCTCCGACACCATCGCCGCCCTCAACGCTCAGCGCGGCAGCATCATCCTCGCCGACCCGACGACCGGCGAACTCGTTCTCAAAGCCACCGTCGCTCCGAAGCTGAATCTCAACGCTCCCGCGAAACCGTTCAGCAGGACGCTGGTCAAACGCTGCTTCGACCTCGGCGAATCGATCCTGTGCGAGGACGTCAACGCCGACGAGGCCCTCGTCCTGGCCCGCAGCGTCCGCCACGGCGCCATGGCTTCCGTCATCTGCGCCCTCCTGCGCACGCCGCGCAACCGCATCGGCATCCTGCACCTCGATCGCGGCTTCGTCGAGGACCCGTTCAGCGAGAACGACCTCTACTACGCCGACGCCATCGCCGCCAGCGTCGCCGTCGGCATCGAGACCGCTCAGCTCGTCGAACAGCAGCGCGAGCAGTTCATCGAGACCGTCACCACCCTGGCCCGCGCCGTCGAGTGCCGGGACCAGTACACCGGCGACCACACGCGCCGCGTCACCGATTACTCCTTGATGCTGGCCGAGGAACTCAAGCTCTCCGCCAACGAGAAGTACCAGATCCAGATCGGCACCCCGCTGCACGACATCGGCAAGATCGGCATCGACGACGCCATCCTCCGCAAGCCCGGCAAGCTCACCCAGGGCGAATTCGAGCACATGAAGACCCACACCACCAAGGGCGCCGGCATGCTCGACTCCATGAAGCACCTGATCCCCATGATCCCGATCGTCCGCCACCACCACGAACGCTGGGACGGCACCGGCTATCCCGATCACCTCTCCCACGAGCAGATCCCGCAGATCGCCCGCATCGTCTCCGTCGCCGACGCCTTCGACGCCATGACCAGCGACCGCCCCTACCGCCCCGCCATGCCCGCCGACCGCGCGTTCCTCGAACTCGTCGGCAAAGCAGGCACCCACTTCGACCCCAACTGCGTCTACGCCTTCATGCGCCTCCGGCAGAAGATCGAAGGCATGATGCAGACGTCGTGAGTCGTAGCCCGTTCTGGTTTTCCCGATTCAAGAATTGCGAATTCCTTTGAGTCCTATCGACGCTGGCATTATCATTGCCTTCAAGGCGCCCGTTCCCATTAGCGATTGTTCGCACGAGTGGTATGATGACCATTGAGTTTGGCGATCGGGGATTACTGCCGGTCGGCGTCCACGACGCCTCGCTTCAAGAGGTTGAGGCGTCGATGGGTCGATTCCAGACCAGCGATCGCCGAATTGTGCTTTTCAGCAAATTGAAGAGATACATCGAGGAGATTCGGAAGGCCGGCTGGGCTGCCACGCTTGTGCTTGATGGAAGTTTTGTCATGGGGGCCGTCGATGAACCTGAAGACATTGATGCAATACTAATTCTGCCTGCAGACTGGGACCAAGCTCAGGACTTACGCCCGTTGGAGTACAACCTGGTTTCCCGCAACCGCGCTCAGAAGGAATTCGAAATCGAAGTGAAGGTCGTACGCTCCGGCTCCGATGAGGAGTCGAAATGGTTGGCTTTTTTCGCCAAGGTAAACATCAAATGGTGCCAGGCATTTGGCTGGCCAATCGATTCGAAGAAGGGACTCGTGAGGATTAATCCATGATCACCAATGATGCAGAACTCGCGGTCGTGCAGGAACAGCGCTCGCTGGCCGAAGGCGCGCTCGCTTCGCTGCGCCGAGACCTTCTCCCAAAGAACCGCCAGAATTATGAGATCTTTGCGGAAGCGTACATCGAACAGATCAAACGATTGCGCAACGAAATCGATTGCTATCTCGGTCTATCGGCTTCACCTCTTGAAAACGAAATTCCCGTAGTTCCGCCGGAGAACGGCGCCTCGGTTCGCCTCCCGGCGAGCGTTGGATCGTAGAACGCCCGCTTCACCAAATTCTTATGACGCCGCTCGACCCGCGATACCGACCGCCAAACAAAGGCATCCAGTAGCGCTCGTCGTCCCAGTCGGTTTCAACGCGCGCAGGTTTCGGCTCCTCGACCGGTCGCGGCCGCGCGCCGATCGCCAGGTGATGCGCATCGATCCTGCTGATCAAGTACCGCAGCGCCCCCAAAGCGTGATTGTTCTTGTCGACCGGGTTTTCACTGCTATTATCCTCATCCGGATATCGATACAGGCTCGCCTCCATGAGCAAGTTGGGACAGCGCCCTTCAAGGACGCGCAGCCGATCGCTCTGCAGCCGCGCACTCACCGCGGCAATCCCCGTTCGCAACGCATTCTTGCCGAGATTGACCTTGAAGCCCGCATAGCGCAGCTCTGCGATCTCGTTCGCTCCCGACGGGTCGGCATACCAAATCAACTCGTCGCGCGGCAGCCGTTCGGCATGGTAACTCAACGGCTTGTGCGACGCGTAATGCTCCCCCGTCAGCCACAGGATGTCCTCACGATCGACAAAGCCCCACACCGCCGCAAACGGATTGCGAAACCCGAAGTCGATCCCGCCGACGCGCTTGATCCCGCAATCGAGATCTTCGAGCATGCCCTTTTTTGCCGCCATGGCGATGGCCTTCTTGTCGGTCTCGCTGAGGTCGGCCTCGCGCACGACGCAGCGCAGGAATTCGGGATAGACGAGCCCCTCGGTCGCCTCGAACGAACAGCAATACTCCTGACGAAACCACGACTCGCCGAGCGCTCGCTTTTCCTTTTCCAGGAAGTCCGCCGCGATGCGCGGGATCATGGTCGCGGGCGCCTCGAAGCGTTGCCAATCCGTCCCGCCCGTCGCCCATTCCCTCCAGAAGAAGCCTCGCTTCCCGAACGGCGTCGACAGGCAGATGAGCCGGCCTTTCGACACCGCCAGCATCGGCCGCACGGCACGGTACAGATCGTCCGGCACCCGCGCCGCCTCATCGAGGATCAGCAGATCGACATGGGAATAGCCGCGAATCGTGTCCTCCTTGCACGGCAAGCAGATGATTCGGCTCATGTTGCCGAACTCCATTTCATCCGCGGTGATGCGCACTTCGGCCTTGCCGCCGAGCAGCTTGAAGAAGAACCCCATGAGCCGCAGCACCTCGCGCGACTGGCGATGGCTGCGTGAAACGACGACGACGCGCGTCAGCGGATTCCACATCGCCTCGAGCAGTCCGAGCATCGCGACAACGGTGGTCTTGCCCGCCTGCCGGCAACAGTTGAGCAGCAGCTGCGAATGCGTCGATTCGAGCACCTCGACCTGCCAAGGATCGGGTTCGAGGCCGATCTTGCCCATGATCTCGACAGCAGGCGGACGGGTAGTGGGGAAGGGGCGTTGCATGGTGTGACCTCACGGATGATAAGGAATGGCCTGATCTGCAAATTGCCAGAGCCGATCAGATAAGGAACAATAGCCGAGCAGGAATAGCGCCAGCATTCAGGCCCGTTCACGGGCCTTTCCGCGCAGCGGTAGTAGGCCCGTCCTTTAGGACGGGTGCACGCGGAGTCGTCCAGTTTCTGTCTGGAGCCCCGTTCACGGGGCTTCTCGCGGTTTGGCTTTAGCCGCTCGGGGCGCCATTGGCTAAAGCGGAACGGCGAGAACGCCCGTGAACGGGCGTCGCAGGATCGGTGAGCGCGGCCCGCAAACCCGTCCTGAAGGACGGGCCTAATACCGCTGCGCGGGAAGGCCCGTGAACGGGCCTGGGGCGCCACGCTTCTTCTGGCATACCCCATTCATGCCGCGTCGCCGGTGCCGTTGGAATGGTCATCTTCAATGCCGTGCTCTTCCGGCCGTTCCGGCGGCGTCGGGTACTTCTTGTCCCACTCCTTGATCCACGCATCCACGTTCGGCGTCGTCGTCGGCTTCTCGGGCGGCGCGTTCCAGCGGGTTGGCATGCCGGGGAGGAAATAACGGAACGGGTCCATGCGCGTGCCTTTGCCGACGCGCTGGACCAGGTCGCGGTCGAGAGCGTTGTTGAGCCAGAGGTAGAGCGTATTCCTTGCGGGGGCCGGAAAACTGTTGGGCCAGGCCGCGCGGATTTGCTGGCGGGTCAGCTCCTTTTCGGCGTTTTCGAGGACGATGCGCAGCGGAATCCAGTTCTTGAGGAACTCATCGTCCGGCGCGTCATCGATCACGGCGTATCCGCTGCTGTCCGCGGCCAGCTCGATCACCAGCGATGCCGGCGTGGCGGGATCGCGCGACACCGACACGAGCCGGCGCCGGCGGTCTACCGGGTCGTGAGGGGACACGCGATACATCTCGATCAGGAAATCGACGAACGACGGCAAGCTGCCGGTGCCGCGCGACAGCATTCCCAGGCCGGCGCTGGCTTTGCGTGGGTGATGCACGAGCAGGATGGCCATGCCGCGCTGTGTGAGCGCGTTTAAGGGCCCAAGGGCGTCCAGGAGCAGCCGCGGATGGCTCTCCGCGCCGGACGGGAGAAATCGGGATAGCGGATCGATGATCACCAGGTCCGCGCCGCGAGAATCCGTCGTCCCCTGGAGGAAATGGAGGAGGTCGAGCCATTGCCCTTGCGATGGCACGCCGACGAAGGGCCGATAGATGAAGCAATCGCGCGGACCGAAGCGCAGGCGGGCGTGGCGCTCGTGCCAGCGATTGCGCGGCTCCTCCGTTACAACGACATTGACGCCGGCAGAGACCGCACGCCCCGCCAGCATGCCGCCGGTCCGCCGCTGGGCCAACAGGTGGGACAGCAGCGTTGTCTTGCCCGATTTCCACATGCTGGTGAGCAGCGTCACCTGGCCGGGATGCAGGAAACCGTCCCAGATCCAGCGTTTGGGCTCCGGGGTTTCCTCCAGCTCGCTTGCCTCGACGCAATGGAATGCCTGGCTCATGGCGGCTCCGAAGTTCGTCCATTCGTCCAAAAACGCGTGTGTGTGGATGAATGAATGGGATGAACTCACTACTTCGAAGTTACCATGGCGAAGAGGCGATTGCGATGTCAGTTGTTGCCTGCGCTGGAGCTATATCCGGTTTCACGGCGCGCGGTTTTCGCGATAGGACAGACGCGACGTTTGCCGTCAAGAATGTCAATTGCAAATTCCCTCGCGAACTCGTAGTGTTCCCTCAGATCCCCGGGAATCGCTGCGCTCATCCTGGGGCTTCTCTTCAAGGGGGACATTGCCATGAAAAAAACGATCGCACTCACCTTCACGCTGCTGCTCATCGGCGTCGGCGTCTATGTCAGCCGGGCGGTTCCGCCGGTCGCGGCGGACGAGCAGTCGCGCGCCGCGGCGCTCAAGCTGTATCGGAGCTTGACCGATGCCCAGAAAAAATCGGCCGTCAAGGAGTTCAGCGACAAGGAACGCTACCTCGAGAAGTTCACGCCCGGCGCTCGGCCCGGGCTTGCGGTCAAGGACCTCACCAAGGATCAGAAGGCCATGGTCGAGGACCTCGTCAAGACGATGACCTCGGAGTACGGCGCCAAACGCTGCTTCGACGTGGTCAAGCAGGACGGCGAGGGCGACCGCTTCATCAACTTCTTCGGCGAACCTTCCGCCGACAAGCCGTTCGCCTGGCGCCTCGCCCTGCATCATTTGACGCTGATCTATGCCGAGTACGGCAAGGACAAGGCCGACGAGTTCGGCCCGATCCTGCTGGGCGGCAACCCGGTCAAGGAGATCTGGGACGAAGAAGAGAAACTCGCCATCGAACTCTTCGGCTCGCTCACCCCCGATGAGGCCAAGGCGATCCAGGCCAAGGGGATCAGCGCTACCTCGGGCGCGGCCATCGGCAAGGCGGGCGTCAAGATCGGCGATCTCAATGACAAGTCGCGCGGCCTGGCCCGGGCGTTGCTCGCCAAGCGTCTCGCCGTCTTCTCGGCCGACCGCAAGAAGATCGCCGACGCGATCATCGAGCGCGACGGCGGCGTCGATTCCTTGCGCATCGCCTTCTGGAACAAGGCGGAAAAAACGCTCCGCGACGGAGGCAACTACCACTGGCGCATCGGCAACGACACCTTCCTCGCCGACTGGCAGACCGCCGCCAACAACCACGCCCACATGACCGTCCGCGGCAAGGCCAAGCCGGCGGTGAAATAACCCGCTACAATATCGGCACAGGATTTGTCAGAGCCTGAAGCGTGAGCGAAGGATTGTCCTTCGCTCACGCTTCAGGCTCCGACCTTCTATTCACGGTACAATGATCATGTCCAACGATGCCGAAAAACCAACAGTCCCCGAATCGAAACCGGCGACACCGCCCGCCGCTCCTCCGGTCGCTGACGCTCCCGGCTCGCCGAAGATTCCGGTCGCTAGCGCTCCCGGCGCGCCGCAGAAGCGTCCCTTCAAGCGCGGCGGCGGCGATGACCGCGGGCCGCGCAAACGCGAGCGCGGGCCCGTGCGTTCGCTGCAGGCCGATCTCGACTATCACACGAAGGTCGGCCCGAACGTGCGCGATCTCGATGCGGAGATCGCCGACGAACTCGAAGCCGCGCTCAAGGGGATGGACGACAAGAACCTCTACAGCGCCGACGACTCCAAGCGGGCCCGCGATCAGGCTGCCGTCCAGGCCGAGGGGGGACGCAAGATCGGCAAGGTCATCTCCATTCATCCGCCGGACCACTTTCTCGAAATTCCCGGCGGGCGCG
>JACQFG010000023.1 GCA_016200155.1 Planctomycetota bacterium
ACCGGCCCGGACGGCCCGACGCATCACGGCTGCTTCGACATCGCCTACATGCGGCTCTTCCCGAACATGGTCGTCATGGCCCCCGGCGACGAACTCGACGTCGCTCCGATGCTCCGCTTCGCCGTCGGCCACACCACGAACCCGGTCTCGATGCGCTATCCGAAGACCGGCCTCGAGAAGGTCGAACGCGGCGTCACCAAGGTCGAGCTTGGCCAGGCCGAGATCCTCGAATGGGGCGAGGACGCGATCATCCTCGCGTTCGGCACCTTGCTGCCGACCTGCGTCAAGGCGGCGGAGAAGCTGCGCACCGAAGGCCTGGAGGTCGGCGTCGTCAACGCCCGATTCTGCAAGCCGCTCGACCGCGCCATCGTGCAGCGGGCCGTCGAGGAGGCAAAGATCGTCGTCACGGTGGAGGAGGGGACTCTCGAAGGGGGCTTCGGCAGCGCGGTTCTCGAAGCCGTCAACGCTGCCGGGCTCGACGCTCGCAACATCATCCGGCTCGGCATTCCGGATCGCTTCGTCGAACATGCCGAGCGCGGCGAGCTGCTCGCGGACCTGGGCCTCGACGTCAACGGCATCGCCACGACGATCCGTCAGGCCCTGGAGAAGCGAGCCGCGGCGTTCGACCACAAGGCGTTTGCGGAGAAGTGACGAGTCGCCGCTTGCGGCGTAGCAAAACCTGCTACGCCGCAAGCGGCAGAAGTCATTCCTGTTTGCGCACTTTCAACGTGAACTCACCCGTCTCGGTGCCGCCCAGCGACGTTGCCACGATGTGATACGTCCCGTCGCGTTCGGCTCGAAAAATAATGCGCGAGTTGAGATCGCCGCCGGAATCGTCGTCCTGGGCGAGCAGAGCACTCTTGCTGTCGAACAGATACAGGTACGCATCCATGTCTTTGCTATCGAGGTCGATGGTGTAGGTCTGGCCGGCCTTGAGTTCGACGCTGTAGACTTTGCCGAGCTTGCCGACGGCAGACTTGTCGTTGTTGCCAATCTGGCCCGCGATGGTGACGCCGTTCTTGCCAACCTCGCGCGGCTCCGCCTCACCCTTCAGGTTGAACTCGTTCACCTTGACTTCGAACTTGCCCGGCTGCTTGTCGAACGCCTTGACGACCAGATGATGCACGCCGTCGGCCGTCGCCGTGAAAATGACGACCGCCTGATCTTGATTGATGTACTTGCTCTTGCCGTCAAAAAGATAGAGCTGGCAATCGAATCCTTCGGCCTTCGCATCGAACATGTAGGCCTGGCCGGCCTTCAGTTGCACGCTGAGCACCTTCGTGAGTTTGCCCAGGTCGGTCTTGTCGTTCTCGGCGATCGCGCTGTTGATGGTGATGCCGTCCTTGCCGACGGGTCGCGGCCGCGCTTCTCCTTGCAGGTTGACTTCGCGGATCCCCAGCGTGAACTTGCCGGGCTTCTTGTCGAAGGAGGCGACGACGACGTGGTGATCGCCCGTGGTGGTCGGCACGTGAATGATGTTGCCGGCCCCTTGCGTAAGGAACTTGCTCTTGCCGTTGAAGAGATAGACCTGCGAATCGAAATCGCTGCTGTCGGCGTCGAAGATATACGACGCGCCGGCCTTGAGCTGGACGGTGTGTACCTTGCTGAGCTTGGCAACGTCGGTCGCGTCCTTTTCGCCGATAACGCCGGCGATGCTCAGGCCGTCCTTGCCGAGGGCGCGGGCCTGGGCTTCACCCTTGAGATTCAGCTCGCGGACCTTCAGCGTGAACTTGCCGACCATGCCGTCGAACGAGGTGGCGATGACGTGAAAATCGCCCGTGACGTTGGCGTTGTAGAGCAGCCGAGAGCTGTGATCGCCTTCGCCGCCGCCGCCTTCGGTGTCCTCGGCCACCTGCGAGCCGGACTTGTCGAGCAGCCGCAGGTAGGCGTCGAATGCCTTGCTCTCGAGTTCGATGAGGTAGGTGCGATCCTTGTGCAGCTTGACGGTGTATTTCTTGGAAGGGTTGTTGAGTTTCTTGTCCTTCGGATCGTTCTCGGCAAGTTCGCTCTTGATCTCGATCGGCTTGAACGGCGGCACCGGCTCGGGCTTCGTTTCCGGGGTGACCGGCTTGGCGTGGAGCACGGCAGTCAGAGTAGCGAAAGCGGCCAGCAGCGTGATGAATCGCATGACGAGTTCTCCGAACACGTAGGGACAGAACTTATGATGTTGTCGCGATTCGCGATTGATTGGCAAGCCGTCACTTCTTGTCGCCCGGGGGATCGGCGATGTTGCCGACCCGGAGCACGAGAACGATATTGCCGCGCTGAAGAGCATCCCGGAATGCATCGCCGTCGGAGCTGATCGCGGTTTCGCCGGCGCCGTTCTTGCCGGCCGGCAAATAGACGACCTTGGTGATGAATGCGCCTTTGACGGCCTGAGCGATCTCCTCATCGGTCAGCGTGATCGGCACGGCGTTGTGCGTGAGAAACTCGCGCGTCTGATCGTTGACCGGCGGCACATCGAGCGTCGGGAACAGCTCACGACCCGGATGGCCGGGCAAACGCGTCAGCCTCAGACGATAGACCGCACCCTGGACGAAATTGAAGCGTCCCGGCGCCTCCAGCGGCACCTTCGAGAACTCGACCTTGCCGTCCTGCTTCGTTAGCCAGAACACCTGCATGCCCTTGGGCTCCTGGAAGAACACCTGCGTCCGGCTGGGCGCTTCGGGTTTCCCCAGCTTCGGCTGAGCCGCGGTACACGGAACGAACACCAGAATCGCGATAATGGCGGAACGTCGCATGAAGCCTCCCTCAGATGACTTGCCTTGCGCCTGCAAGTTATGCACACACTCCCACGCCGACACCCCCCGGCCGAAATGGGTTGCGTTGCGCCTGCAAGTAATGCACACACTCTCACGCCGACACACCCCGGCCGACTCCTGGTTGTGATTTAACATAAGAGCGATTATCGGACGTTGTTTTCGCCGCGGAAAAACCACACCTTTTGGAATCAACGTCCGATAATGTCCGTTATGTTTAATTGCGATCGCGGCCGTCAAGCGGCGCCAGATCGCCGCGGATCATCGCGTTTGCTTGCCGGCACTGGTGGATGCAACCGAGCATCGTGATGATCGAAAACACGCACCACACGGCGAACCAGATCTTGGTGGCGGCGGGCCGAAACGTGTGCTCGGGCCGGGCGCCTGGATCCAGCCAGTAGATGAGTGCGCACGTCCCCCACGCCCCTGCCAGGAGGAACACATGGAGCGTGGCGAAGGTCCAGAAAAACGTCCGCGCCGATGAACCGACTGCCGGCATTTTGAGTTCGTCCGCGGCCAATCGAAGGGCGCGCATGTAACAGCCAAACGAAATCGTCGTCAGCAAGACGGAGACGAACAGGATGCCTTCGACGAGGCCGGCGAGATATTCGTTTTTTTCGGCAACGGTCTGGTTGAGCAAAATGCCGCCAACCACCGGCAACTGCGTCGCGCCGTAAGCGAGGGGCGCGAGCAACGAAACCAGGCCAACGCCCAGGATAAGGAACAACGCTGCCAGCCGGCACCAGCGTCGACATCCGGCGGCGGACGCTTTCCCGAGTTGTTGACAGGCCAGCGCCATGACGATGGCGCACAGATCGATCACGATGGTGCCGGCAATGCGAACGTAGTTCGCAATGATCAGCGGCGAATTGCCATCGGGGAACCTGCCAATCTCCCCTTCGAGCGGATGCCACAGCAAGAGACTCCACTCATCCACCGTCAGGGGCACACGGATGCGATAGGAGTGAGCCCAGATCTGCACGCCGGCGACAAGGAAAATAACGACGAGAATAACCCAGAGCAGGACGACAATGCAGGAATTGGCTGCCGGAACCTTGTCCCAGCCTCGCCGAGCTCGCTGTTCGATCAATTTGGGGCTGTCTTCGGCGCCCTCTTTGACGCCGCCCCAATCGAAGGATCCTTGGGCCATGGTATTCTCCGTCGATTGACTCGGACGTGCAGCAATTACCGAGTCGCCTAATCAATTCGTTCTTCGGTAATCCAACGCTTGATGATATCCATGGCTTGGGCAGCAGAACGCTCCGTGAGGGTGCAAGCCACCACCAGCTTGCGAATGGCATCTTCGTCGTCGCCGAATGTGTCGGTCCATGCGCGAAATTCTAAATCTTCGTCGGCTGGGTCTAGCTGAATCACATTGACGCCCAACCGGCGACTTGGGCAGACGGCCGAAAAAATCGATTGGCCGTCCCGTATTGGAGTGCCGTTCACAGAGGTCGTGTTGAACCACGGCGCTTGCCACGACTCACCCTTGCCGACGCCTTCCATGAGTTGTTGCCAGCGCTGTTTCCAGAATGACTCTGCGCGCGTGTATTCTTCTGGATCATTCAGAAAGTCGGCGTAAAGCACCGTTGCCATTGCATGCTCCGTGTTACGGATCAGGGACGCAAGCTATCCCATCGATTACTTCGAGATCGATGCGGATATCGTCCGAACCGGGCTTGAACCAATGCCTCGAAATCACTCCAACGCCTCCTGCTGCCGCTGCCGCAACGATGAACCGTCGCAACTTCCACAGAGGAATCGCCCGGTCCTTTCGCTCCGTGTTCGTAAGCTGGGACTCAAGATCGTCGGCATACGCCAGCATCTCGCTTTCGGTGGGCGGCGTATCTCGCGCCCACGAGACCGATTTCTCGGTCCCGCTTCCCTGGGCTTGAATGCGTCCACGATGTTGAGGGGCGCTCGCGTTCATTTTAGCACAATCGTATCGGGCCTGGGCACACAATTTAATTGCGCCATGCCGGCATCGAAATACATTTCAGGACTTTCGGCCTCGAACCGCAAGGAGAAAAAAAATGCATCCAAACGACCCGCAACGGTATCAGGAATTCATCAACGGCGACTGGAAAGAACTCCAGAAAGCACGGCCAGTTGATATGGCATACACGATCTGGTACGACGTTTGTCACAATCCAGATCCCCGCGGTTTCGAACACGCGATGAAATGGGCTGCTGTAAGTAACTTGAAGCTTCAGGAGACGGCGAGCCAAATTTGGTGGTTCGCACTCATCGCTGCCATCGGTACTCTGGCACAAGTCGCAATCGCCCTCTTACCGTATTTTAGAATTAAACCGTAGTGATCGGTGGGTAATACCGCGGGCGCTAGACGATGAGAGTCACTGATTCCCCGCCGCCGCCGCTTCCCCTGCTGCGCCTTCGTCGAAGACGCCCATCTTGCGGAATTTCTGGTAGCGTTGTTCGAGCAGCTCGTCGGTAGGGAGTTGCTTCAGGTCGCGCAGAGAACGCAAGAGATAGGTCTTGAGGATGTTGCCCATCTGGCGTGGGTCGCGGTGGGCGCCGCCGAGAGGCTCGGCGATGATCTCGTCGATGACGTGGAGGCGGAACAGGTCGCGGGCGGTCAGCTTGAGGGCGTCGGCGGCGAGGCGCTTGGTCTGGTCGTTGGCTTCCTTCCAGAGGATGCCGGCACAGCCTTCGGGGCTGATGACGGAGTAGTAGGCGAATTCGAGCATGGAGACGCGGTCGCCGATGCCGATGCCGAGCGCACCGCCGGAGCCCCCTTCCCCGATGACGACGCAGACGATGGGCGTTTCGAGGCGGGCCATCTCGAGGAGATTGGTGGCGATGAGCTGGGCCTGGCCGCGCTCCTCGGCGCCGATGCCGGGATAGGCGCCGGGCGTATCGATCAGGCAGATGACCGGCAGCTTGAACTTGGCGGCGAGCTTCATCTTGCCGAGCGCCTTGCGATAGCCCTCGGGATGAGCGCAGCCGAACAGGCACTCGTTGCGCTCTTTGAGAGTGTGGCCCTTCTGCTGGCCGACGAGGAGCACGCGATGATCGCCGATGCGGGCGAAGCCGGTGCGGATGGCGCGATCGTCGCCGATGGCCCGGTCGCCGTGCAGCTCGACGAACTCGTCGCAGATCATGTCGATGTAGTCGACGGTCTGCGGCCGTTGGCGATGGCGCGAGACGAGGATGGTGTCCCAGGCGGAGAGGTTGTTGTAGATCTTGCGGATGAGGCTCGTCAACTCGCGGCGGATGCGCCGGACTTCCTCGCTGTCCGTGAGCTTGGCGAGGGCGGCTTCGAGGGCCTGGATCTCCGCCTCAAACGGCAGGTACTCGATGGGATCGGCCATGATTCATCGCTCCGTCTGCGCGCGGATCGTGGGTTAGCGAAGGGTCAAACGATTTGAAGTAATGTACGAGAAAATGGCGATATCGGCATGGGGCGGAGGTAGACGCCCTGGAGTGGAGCGAGCGCGCGGGATACTGCGGGCGCTAAACGAAGACCTGTCACTCCTGGTGGATCCGGATGACGATCTGAATCGTGCCCGGCTGGACGGCGCGGAGTTGCGAGCCGAACTGGCGGGCTTCCTTCGATGCCGTCGCGGCATTGGCCGGCAGCACGACCGCCTGGCGCTTGGCGTTCGGGTCGGGCTTGGCGTCGCGGGTGCGGTCCAGGGC
>JACQFG010000386.1 GCA_016200155.1 Planctomycetota bacterium
CCGTAGGGACAAGCTGCTAGCTTGTCCCCGCAACAAGATTGGCTGCTGGCGCTTCGGGGACAAGCTGGCCGCTTGTCCCTACGGCGGATTGGAATTGCTGTGAGGATTCTGCGGCCCTCGGCGGCGCCGGCATTCCCTGACCGTGCGAAATCGTGCAAGTGCGGTTTCCTTGCGTGCCGATGGGGATGAGGTAGGATTATCTCTCGCGTCGCACCCAGGATGGAGCATTCGATGGCCACGGCAGGCTCGAGCCCGACCGGTTACATTGCCTCGCTCGGCGCCGGCGCCATGCACGCGATCGATCTTTTGGGCGATTTCTCGATCTTCGCCCTGCAAACCTTCGGCTGGATGTTTCGCCGCCGTCCCGCGCCGGGCACCCTGATGCCCAGCTTCTATCTCGTCGGCGTTCGCTCGGTCCTCGTCGTCGCCATCACCGGCACGTTCATCGGCATGGTGATGGCCGTGCAGATGTACAACCAGTTCAACAAGATCGGCATGGCGACTCGGCTCGGCTCGATCATCAACATCACCATCGTGCGCGAACTCGGCCCCGTCCTCGCCGCGACCATGCTCGCCGGACGCATCGGCAGCGCCATGGCCGCCGAGCTGGCCACCATGCGCGTCACGGAGCAGGTCGATGCCCTCTCCTGCCTCGGCGCCCATCCGCTGCACTACCTCGTCGTGCCCCGGCTGCTGGCGTGCGGGCTGCTCATTCCGCTCCTCACCGTGATCGCCGACTTCATGGGCATCATGGGGGGCGCCTTCATCAGCATCAAGCTGTTCGGCGTCGAGGGGCATTTTTACTGGGCGCACAGCGCGTATTATATCTCGATGTGGGACGTGAGCATGGGCATGATCAAGGCGTTCTTCTTCGGCGTCTCGATCGCCCTGATCAGCTGCCACCGCGGCCTGAACAGCCGGCCCGGCGCCGAAGGCGTCGGCCAATCCGCGACCGAAGCGTTCGTCGCCTCGTTCGTCGTCATCCTCGTGCTCAACTTCTTCCTGTCGATCCTGCTGGTCACGGCGTATGACCGCTTCATCCTGCAAGGCGGCGGCCGATCGATCTTTTGATGTTTGTCTCGGTTTTCACCACGGATTGCACGGATAACACGGATGGGAAAGAGCCAAACTGACTTTTGCGACGGGTTTGAGATTATCGAATCGCCAACACAATGTTACTGGACGAACCACCGGATTACTCATTCGCACCGTCGGTTTCTTATCCGTGCCCATCCGTGTAATCCGTGGTGAAAAGTCCGGGTTAGACCTGCGACCATGAGCAATCCGACACCGCCGCTGATCGCCTTTCACAAGCTCGGCATGGAGTTCGGGCCCCAGCGCGTCCTGGCTGACATCAATCTCGACATCACCCGCGGCCAAACCGTCGCCATCGTCGGCGAGAGCGGCTGCGGCAAGACCGTCCTGCTCAAGCTCATGATCGCCCTGCTTCGGCCAACCACCGGCGCCGTCACCTTCGACGGCAAGGTCCTCGCCGACCTCAGCGATCGCGATCTCACCCGCGAGCGCCTTCGCTTCGGCTTTCTCTTCCAGAGTGCGGCCCTGTTCGACAGCCTCACCGTTTACGACAACGTCGCCTTCGGCCTGCGCGAACAGCGCAGCCTCGACGAGACGCAGGTGCGCGCCACCGTCCGCCAGCGCCTCCAGGAAGTCGGACTCCCGGCCGCCGTCGAATCAAAGAAGCCCGCGGAACTCTCCGGCGGCATGAAGAAGCGC
This sequence comes from Planctomycetota bacterium, assembly GCA_016200155.1. GTDB lineage: Bacteria > Planctomycetota > Planctomycetia > Gemmatales > Gemmataceae > SIAQ01. The sequence continues at coordinate 1,735 of JACQFG010000386.1, forward strand.
GTCGGCCTGGCCCGTGCCCTCGCCCTCAACCCCGAAGTCATGCTCTACGACGAGCCGACCACCGGACTCGACCCGATCATGACCGACGTCATCAACGAGTTGATCGTGCAGGCCCGCCAGCGCCAGCCGGTGACCAGCGTCGTCGTGACCCACGAGATGAAAACGGTCTACAAGGTCGCCGACCGCGTCGTGATGCTCTACCCGCTGGCGCGCCTCCCGCCCGGCGACAACCAGATCCTCTACGACGGCCCCCCCGCCGGCATGAAGCAATCGAACGATCCGCGCGTCCACCAGTTCATCGAGGGCGAAGCCCGCGATCGCTTGCAAGAACTCGCAAACTCGACCACGTAAAAAAACCATCCACGAAGGGCACGAAGATCACGAAGTAAGAAAGAAGGTAACTCTTTGGCCGTCTGAAGTTGGCAAAAAGATGAAAACTATTAGGAAGGCAGGAAGGCAGGAAATTGAATTCTTGATCCCTTCCTGGCTTCCTGCCTTCCTCATAGTGTCATGAACTTCGGACGGCTAAAGAGTCACTAAAGAAGGTCTTTCTTCCCCGCCTGATTTCTCTTCTTCGTGTTCTTCGTGCCCTTCGTGGATGAATTTGTTTTGAGGTTTACCATGAACAATCAAGCGCTCCGCTTTCGCTTCGGTCTCTTCGTCCTCGGCTCGCTCGTCCTGCTGGCCGTCCTTACGATTCTGTTCGGCGGGTTCCCCAATTACTTCAAGCGGTCCGAGAGCTTCACCATCGTCTTCAGCAACGCTCAGGGGGTCGCGCCCGGCACGCCCGTCCGGCGCTCCGGCGTGCGCATCGGCGAGGTCCGCTCCGTCGAGCTCGATGACGCCACCGGCAAGGTCAACGTCGGCGTCACCATCGACGAGAAGTTCCACCTTCGCAAAGGCGATCGCCCGACGCTCATCCAGAGCCTGCTCGGCGGCGATGCGTCGATCGCGTTCGTGCCCCCCGACGATCCCAAGCTCGCCGACCCGACGCCGGTCGCGGCGGGCGCCGTCCTCCAGGGGGTCACGCCTGCCGATGCCGGCACGCTCATGCAGAAGACCGGCGACCTCGTGCAGCCGGCCCTCGATGCCGTCGTCGAAATCAAGAAGACGTTTCAGAGCATCAACAAGATGACCCCGATCGTCGAGGACACCCTCAAGGACTTTCAGGAACTCGGCAAGATGGCCCGCTCCGTCGGCCCCGATATGCAAAAAACCTCCGAGGAAATCCGCCTGCTCGCCAAGTCTACCCGTGAAGACGTAATGCCCGACATGCGCAATGCCGTGCGCACCTGGAACGACGTCGGCAAGAAAGCGGACAACCTGCTCCAGAAAAACGAGGACAAGATCGTCAAGGCCATCGAAAAGTTCGACGACGCGCTCAAGCGCATCAACAACGTTCTCAGCGACGAGAACCAGAAGAACTTCCAGGACACGCTCAAGAACGTCAAGGCCGGCAGCCAGCAGCTCGAAGCGATTGCCAAGGACACCGGCGAACTCATCAAGGATAGCCGGGGGACCGTCAAGCAACTGAACGATACCTTGAAGCGGGCCGACGACGTGCTGACGGATTTGCAGCGGACCTTCAAACCGATGGGCGACAAGGGGCCCGGCGTCATCAAGAACTTCGAGCAGGCCGCCGACAACCTGAACAAGACGCTCAAGGACCTGCGCGAGATCATGCAGGTCGTCGCCCGCAGCGACGGCACCGTCCAGCGGCTGCTGTCCGACCCGGCGCTCTACAACAACCTCAACGACACCGCAATCATGGCGACCAAGATCATGCCTCGCCTCGACCGCGTCCTGGCCGACATGGAGGTCTTCGCCGACCGGCTCGCCCGCCATCCGGAGCTGCTCGGCGTGCGCGGCGCCATCGTGCCGAGCATCGGGTTGAAGCAGAGCCCATCGGTGATTCCGTATCGGATTTACCCGTGAATGCGACCTACCTTCGCGGATGATCGATCATTACAATGGGCGATGGGAGGGAGGTCATTATCATGACTGCGATCACGGTCAATGTGAACGACGAAATTGCACAGGAGTTGCGCCGCCTGGCTGCTGCTCAAGCGCGCACCGAGGCCGACATCGTCGGTGAAGCGCTGGCCGCCTATGTGCAAACCGCTCGGCCGGTACCCAAGGGGATGGGAAAATACCATAGCGGGCAGAGCAACATTTCCGAACAAGCGCATCATTTCACTCTCTTACCCGCGGACCAGGGATCGGATTGAATCCATCCTTGAAACCCATGACCCCGCCCCTCCCCGAACCGCGTTGGTACGCCGTCGGACCGCATGGGTTCTACGATCTCGTTCGCCTCGCGCGGCGCGGCCGCAGCTCGCTGGTGCGCGTCGGCTATGTCGCGGCGCTGTTCGTGGCTCTCGCGGTCGTCTATCACAATGAGGCTTCGTCGCATTTCGATTTGCGGCCGGAGCTGCAGCGCGAATCGATCAACACCAACGCCCGCATTGCCGAGCGGTTCAGCATCACCATTCTCATCATGCAGAACATCGCCGTGCTGGTGCTGATGCCGATCTACATCGCCGCCAGCGTACACGAGGAGCGCGACCGGCGCACCCTGCCAATGCTGTTCACGACGCAGCTGACGGCCCATGAGATCGTCAACGGCAAATGGCTGGCGCGCGTCGGGCATGTCGGCGGGATCCTGCTGGGCGGGTTGCCGATCCTCAGCTTTGCGCAGCTCTGGGGCGGCATCGACATGCCGATGATCGCCGCCAACTTTTGCAACGCGGGACTCTGGCTCATCAGCATCGCGAGCTTCAGCGCGATGATGGCGACGCAATCGCGCACGCTGATCCGTGGGCTCGTCAAGACGTATCTGTTGCTCTTCGGCGCGGCGCTGGTTTTCACCTGCTGTTGCGTGCCGTGGAGTTGGCACGGGCAGTATGTGGTATTGGTTCGTCCCGACGCCGACGCCACGAACGGCTATGGCGCCATGTGGACACTCATTGTCATGATGGCGGTATGCCACGGCGCAGCAACGATACTCTTTCTGTGGCGTGCGGGGCAAAACCTCGATGGCCAGCGCGGCGATCAGCCGACGACGCCCGACCTGTTTGACGCGGAGGTTGCGCCCACGCACGACCGCCGGTTCATGCAGCCGCCGCCGGTCGCCGACAACGCCATCCTGTGGAAGGAACGCTACATCAGCGAGGCGGCCATGAACGTGGTGGCGTATGCGTTGTTGCCGATCCTGCTATGCATGGTGGGCGGCTATGTGGTGTTGCGGGCGGGGGAGTCGGCCGAAGGGATAGTGAACCACCGCGATGCGCGCGATCAGTATTTCACCATCCTCGCGCTCGTGCTGTTCCTGTCGTTCAGCGTTTATGCCGTGCAGGTCGTTTTTCGCTTGACCGGCTGCATCGTCCGCGAGCGCGAACAGCAGACGCTGGAATCGCTGCTGACCTTGCCGATCAGCCGGCTCGAACTGCTGAGAGCGAAAGTGACGGGCGTTCTGCTTCGCTACTGGCCGTGGCTGCTGCCGGTCGCGGTGTCATGGCTCATCTTGTTCGGCGATCGGATTCGAAATCCGCTGCCGGGCGTACTGGCGTTGGCGGCGTTGGTGATCCATCTGAGCTTCTTCGCGATGCTGGCGTTGTTCCTGTCGGTGGTATGCCGAACCAGCGTTGCTGCCTATGCAAGCCTCGGAACGGTGGCGTTGCTGCTCTTTGTCGGCACACTGTTCATGCCGAACTTCGTGAGTTCCAAGGAGACCGCGGAGTGGTTTACCCACGGCCTGAATCCCATCGGCTGCTGGATGACGATTGCTAACGCCTGGCGAAGCGCTGATGGCGTGTACGATCGCAACGTGATCCACCCCTTGATCGGGTACTACACTGGGGCAATGGTGCTTGGCCTGTCAGCGCTCAAGTGGTTCACGCGAACGGCGTAGACCGCGGAGATGTTGCGTCTGAGCTCGAAGCGCAAGCGAGGGCCGTCCGCGGAATCCCTCGCTTGCGCTTCGGGCTAAGAAGTCTTGCGTGCCGCGATCAGGTAGCCGTAACTGCGCAATCGGCCGAACCACCACGGGCAGGCGAGTCGGCCATCGGGCCGCAGGCTGAGCGGGCGCACCTCAACGATGTCGAACCCGACCGAGCGCAGCAGGCCGACGATTTCACGGCGCGTGAAGAGATGGATGGTGAGCTTGCCGTACCCCGGCGCGATCCCGTCGTAATCGCCGCTGGCCCGTCGGCCGAGCCAGGAGCCGATCAGCTCGCTCAGCAACAACCGTCGGCCAAAGCGGGTCCAGGCGTTGAACCAGCGGTTGTGAACGTGAACGACGAACACGCCGCCGGGCCGCAGCAGGCGATGGGCATGCTCGACGACGCGCCGCCTGGCCTCGGCGCCGACGATGAGCCCCAGCGTGCTGAACAGGCACGCGGCGTGATCGAACGACTGGTCGGCAAGGGCGCCCAGCTCGACGAGGTTGGCGCACACCCACGGGATCGTCAACCCCAGGGCATCCGCTTTCGCGCGGGCAACCTTCAGCATCTCCGGCGACAGATCGACGCCGACGGGCTGATACCCCTGCTGGGCCAGCGTGATCGACAGCCGGCCGGTGCCGCAACCGAGGTCGATGATCTTCCCCGGCGGCCGGCAATGTTCCAGCACGAATAGACGATCGACGTCCAGCAGCGGCGTGTCCTCAAGCTCGGCATCGTACGAGCGCGCGAACTCGGGGTCCTGGCATTGATTCCAGAGCCCCGTCGAAACGCCGGTGGGAAGTTGCCAATCGGCAGGCATCTATTTGAGCTTCTTCAAGAACTCCGCGAGCGTCTTGCCGAGGCCTTCGATGGCGGCCTGCAGCTTGGCGTCCTTGAGGGCGCCGTCGGGGTTGAAGGCATCCATGGCGCGGTTGATGGCAATCTGGTCGGGCAGGACGATGACGTTGATGTTGCCGAGGATCGAGCGAACATGAACGAGGCCGCGCAGACCGCCCAGGCCGCCGGGGGAAGCGCTCATCAGCGTGGCGACCTTGCCCAGGTAACAAGCGAGCGGCGCCTCGTTGGGCGATTGGCGGGAGACCCAGTCGATCGTGTTCTTGAGGACGCCGGTGATCGAGCTGTTGTACTCGGGGCAGGCGAGCAGCAGGCCGTCGTGTTCGAGGAAGAGCTTCTTGAGCTTCAGGCCGTTCTCGGGGATGCCGGTCGTCGCCTCGATATCGCCGTCGTAGATCGGCAGCGGGAAATCCTTGAGGTCGATCAGCGTCACCTCGGCGCCGGCGCGGCGCGCGCCGGCGACGGCGAACTGGATCAGCTTTTTGTTGAAAGAGTCCTTGCGCAGACTGCCGGCGAAAGCGAGGATGCGTGGAGCAGGCATTGAGTCCTCCGCGAAATTGAAGTGGGTGGCTATAATCTATGACAGTCGCCCCGGAGATGGAACATGCCGCAAACCGTTGACTGGCTGTATCACCGCAAGAGCTGAATGTCGTGCAAGAAAGCTCAGGGGTTCCTTGAGCAGCACGATATCGAAGCGGCGACGATTGTCGACGCGAGCAAGGAGCGCAAAGGCCCGGCCGAGGCCCTGGCGCTGGCGAAGACCGTGACCACGATCCACGTCGCGCGCGGCAAGAAGGTTGTGACGATCGACATGAAGCATCCGCCGGACGACGCGGCGCTGGTCGGCTACTTGCTGGGCCCGTCGGGCAACCTGCGGGCGCCGACGATCCGCAAGGGTAAGAAGCTGTACGTGGGGTTTAGCGAGGAGACCTATCGCGAAATGGTGCAACAAAAGGAGCCGCGCACGAAGTAAGCGGCCTGGCCGTGCCGCTTACTTCGTGCGCGGCTCCTTCCATCACCCGAAAAGATCCAGCACCGGTCGCCCGTCCTCGATGATCGTCGTCGGCCGGCCTTGGGCGTCGGGCAGTTGCAGGTGCGGGTCGATGCCGAGCGCGTGATAAATCGTCGCGGCCAAATCTTCCGGCGACACCGGGCGCTCGATCGGATAGGCGGCATCGCGATCGGAGCTGCCGAAGACGGCTCCGCGCCGCACGCCCGCGCCGGCCAGCACCGCGGGGAACAGCGTGCTCCAGTGCCCGCGGCCCCATTGCGGCGTCCCGCGCGGCGTGCGGCCCATCTCGCCGATGGCCACCACCAGCGTTTCATCCAGCAGGCCACGCTCATCCAGATCGGTCAACAACGCCGCCAGCGCCTGATCGAATGTCGGCAGGAGGAAGTTACGCACGTCGTTGGAGTGGACGTGCGAATCCCAGCTGTAGCCGTCGCAGCAATCGTAATGCACCGTGACGAAGCGAACGCCCGCCTCGACGAGCCGACGCGCCATCATCGTCGCCTGCCCGAACAGCCCCCGGCCATAAGCGTCGCGCAACCGAGTCGGCTCGCGGCGGATGTCGAGGGCTCGCCGCGTCTGCTCCGACGTCGCCAGCGCCAGGGCGCGCTGCTGAAAGCGATCGTGATCGCGCGTCCGCTGATTCGCGATTGCCGAGGCCCGCTGCTCCTCGAATTGCTGCAACAGCGACTGCCGGCCGCGGACGCGCTCGAGCTGCAGCTCCGGTGCGAAGGAAAGCCCCTCGATCTGGAAGTCAAGCTCGGCGTCGGTGCAGAAGCGCCAGAACGGGTTGTCGCTGTTGTCGCGCTTGTTCATGGCCCGCGTCGTCAGCGGGTTGTACGTCTGCCCCAGCCAGCCCGCATATTCGCCCGGCCGAATGTACTGCCCGCGGTCTTCGAGATGCCCCAGCCGGCTCGGCACGACGGCGTAACTGGCCAGCCCGCGATCGGGGCGCCGGCCGTCACGCTGCGCCAAATACTCGACGACCGACCCCAGCGACGGCCAATCGCGGCTCGTCGCGCTGAACCCGCCGCCGATCGGGATATGCCAGCGCTTGCCCGTCTGCAGATAATGCCCGGCGCCGCTGTGATCGTTGTAAGAGTGCGTCATCGTCCGCACGACGCTGAACTTGTCCGACACCTGCGCCAGCCGCGGCAAATGCTCGCACATCAACAGCCCCGGCGTGCGGCACGGCGTCGGCACGAACGGCCCGCGAATCTCCGCCACCGCGTCGGGCTTCATGTCGAACGTCTCGAGCTGGCTGGGCCCGCCGAACAGGAACATGAAGATCACCGACTTGGCCCGCCCGCCGCGCCTCGGCGCCGACGACGCTTCCGCCTGCAGCAAGCGAGGCAACGACAGCCCCATCAGCCCGGCGCCGGCCGCCTGCAGCACCTCGCGGCGCGTCAAGCCATCGCACACCGTTCGCGGTCGGCCGAGGATCGAGAGCATGGCACGGTCTCCGAGGTCGTGGGAGCGGACCGATCAATTTTACCCTGAGTCATCACAAATGCAAGCACGGCGCTTCACGGATCTCACGCAAAGGCGCAAAGGCGCAAAGGGGAGAAGAATCAAATTGTCTGCTTTGCGCCTTTGCGCCTTTGCGTGAGGTTTACTGCCGGATTCTGCGATGACACCCTATCCCATGAATGACAACGATATCGATTGACATTCCCAAACCATTGTGTTACCGATAGGTGTTGGGTCGCACCAGTTTCATGGTCGGGGGTGTTCCATGATTCGGGCGTTTATCACTTCGCTGACGCTTCAGGCTCTGATGGTCGGCGCGGCGTTTGCCGATCCCGTCGCGCTGCCCGATGGCCGGCGCATCGACAAGGTCGATTTCGAGCGGCACGTACAGGCGTTGCTCGGCAAGCACGGGTGCAACTCCGGCGCCTGTCACGGTTCGCTCCAGGGCCGCGGCGGTTTCTATCTCAGCCTGTTCGGCTATTCTGCACAAAAAGATCACGATGCCCTGACGCGCCACACCGGCGGCCGGCGCGTCAGCGTTGCCAATCCCGAACGCAGCTTGATGCTCTTGAAGCCGACCGGTCAAGTAACGCACGGCGGCGAGGTCCGCTTCTCTCCCGATTCCTGGCAGCACCATCTCATCCGTGCATGGATCGCCGCGGGCGCCGACTGGACGCCCGGCGCCGGCAAGGTCGCGCGCGTCGAGGTCCAGCCCAGCGAACATGTCTTCACCAAGGCCGGCGAGACCAAGCAGCTCAAAGTGATCGTCCATTTCGCCGACAACACGCAGGAAGACATGACGCTGCTGTGCGACTTCCGCGCCTATGACGATTTCGTCGCGGCCGTGTCGCCGACCGGCGAGGTCAAGAGCCTGCGCCCCGGTGAGACGCCCATCCTCGTCACCTATCGCGGGCACATCCAGGCCGCGCGTGTCTTCACGCCGGTCACGCTGGGCGTTGCCTATCCCAAGGTACCGGAGGTCAACTACGTCGATCGCGAAGTCTTCGGCAAGCTGCGCAAGCTCAACATCATCCCGTCCGACCTGTCGAGCGATACCGAGTTCCTGCGCCGCGTCACCATCGACACGATCGGCTCACTGCCGTCGCCCGATGAGGTGCGAACGTTTCTGGCGAGCAACGATCCCGACAAGCGAACCAAGAAGATCGACGAACTGCTCCAGCATCCGCTTCATGCCGCACTGTGGGCGACCAGGTTCTGCGACATCACGGCCAACAACATCGATGTGATGGACGGTCAGCCGCAGCTGAAAGCCAAGCGCGCCAAGATGTGGCACGACTGGTTCCGCAAGCGCGTTCAAGACAACATGCCCTACGATCAGATCGCGAAGGGCGTGCTGACCGCGACGAGCCGGGACAAGCTCGAGCCGCTGGCATGGGTCAAGCAGACCGGCGACATCGACCAGGCGGCGCGCGTCGGCTTCAACACCGATTACGCCAACCGCGCCAGCCTTGATCTCTTTTGGCGGCGTGTGCAGGGCAACGTCTTCTTCTCGATCGAGAACATGGCCGAGCTGACGGCGACCGCGTTCATGGGCGTTCGCATCGAGTGCGCCCAGTGTCACAAGCACCCGACCGACCAGTGGACGCAGGCCGACTATCGCGCGTTCGCCAACGTCTTCAGCCAGGTGCAGCTCGGCTCGTCGCCCGAAATTCGCGCAGCCGTCACCAAGGATCAACAAGATCGGCAAAAAGCAATCAAGGAAGCGAACGACGTCATCGACAAGGAACTGAAAGCGCGACGTACCGAGGTCGAGACGAAGTTCGAGGCCGAGTTCGCGCCGAAGCGGAAGGTGTTTGACGAGATGCTGGCGAAGGAGATCGCCGCTCGAAAAGAGGCCGCCGAGAAGGCCGCCGCCAACGAGCCCGCCGTCAAGCAGAAGATGATGCTCGCCGCCGCCGACAAGGCCATCGCCGCCTATCGGCTCAAGACGCAGACCACGTTCGACAAGGACGCGGTGACTCAGCGAAAAAAAGCTATGGCGCCGATCGACCAGGAGGCCGCGAAACGCAAACTCGAGGTCAACTCGAAGTTCAACAAGGGCGGTTTCAATCCCGGCACACTGACCGAGGTCTTCATCGGACCGAAGTTGACGCGCACCCTGGCTCATCCGGACACGAAGACGACGTTGACGCCGAAAGCCCTTGGCGGACCGGAGCTGTCGTATGACGGCGACGCGCGCGCGGGGCTCCATCGCTGGCTGGTGCAGGCGGACAATCCGTTCTTCGCGCGCAGCTTCGTCAATCGCGTCTGGGCCCATTACTTCGGGCAAGGGCTGGTCGAGCCCGTCGACAGCTTCTCGGCCGCCAATCCGCCGTCGAACGAAAAGCTGCTCGACGCGCTGGCGAAGGACTTCATCGACAGCAAGTTCGACATCCGCCGGCTCGAACGCACCATCTTGCTGTCGCGCACCTATCAACTGTCGGCGACGCCCAACGACACGAATCGGCAAGACAAGAACGCGTTCGCCCGCAGCTATCCGCGCCGGCCGATGGCGGAGATCGTCATCGACATGTTGACCTCGGCCCTGGGGGTCAGCGAAGATTTCGGCCTCGACGTGCCGAAGGGGAGCCGGGCGATCGAGCTGGCCCCGAACAAGCTGCAGAATCAGCAGTTTGCGAACATCCTGCGCATCTTCGGCCGGCCGCCGCGCACCGCGACATGCGATTGCGAGCGCGCCATGGAGCCCGCGTTGCCGCAGACGCTATACTTGATGACCGACGTCAACTTGTTGAACAAGATGACGAAGGGCCGCTTGAGCGAGCTGCTGGCGTCGAAGAAAACGGACGAGGAGATCCTGGACGAGCTGTTCCTGGCAACGTTGACGCGCATGCCGAACGAGCGCGAGCGCTCGATCGCGAAGCAGAGCCTGGAGCGTGCCTCGACGCGTCAGGCGGGATTCGTCAACGTGCTGTGGGCCTTGATCAATACGCGGGAGTTTGTGTTGAATCATTGATGGTCTTCGTTTAGCGCCCGCATGGCGTCATGTGAGCGCTAAACGTAAACCGGAATGGGGGTACACGATGTTCGAGACCAACCATCGCCGCGAGTTCCTCAAGATCGGCGCCGCCGGCCTGTTGGGCGTGACTCTGCCCGATCTGCTGCGGCTCGAAGCGAACACGACGCGCGAGCAGGCCCGCACCAATGGCCGGGCCCGCAACATCATCATGATCTGGCTCTCGGGCGGGCCGGCGACCATCGACATGTGGGACCTCAAGCCGAGCGCTCCCGCGCAGATCCGCGGCGAGTTTCGCCCGATCGACACGGCTGCCGCCGGCGTGCAGATCAGCGAGCACCTGCCGCGCACCGCGCGCGTGATGGATCAGTGCGCCATCGTTCGCTCGCTGGCGCACGGCATCGACGATCACGGCGCCGCCTCGGTCTACATGCAGGCCGGCACGCGCTCGACGCAGGTGCTGCGCTATCCGGCGCTGGGCTCCATGACGGCGCGCCTGCTCGACGCGGAACCGGGCATCCCTGGGTACGTCAAGTTCGGCCGCGGCGGCGGGCAGCAG
>JACQFG010000370.1 GCA_016200155.1 Planctomycetota bacterium
ATCGGCGGCGAGGAGTTCATGGTCATCGCCCCCGAAACCGACATGGAGGGCGCCATCGTCCTGGCCGAACGTATCCGCACCGGGGTTGAGAAAGCCAAATTCACCTACAAGGATGAAATGATCGCCGTCCGCGTCAGCATCGGCTTTTGTATCGCGCCGCCGGAAGTCCTGTCGGACTATGAAGGCATGAAGCACCTCGCCGCCGCGGCCCTGTCCGAAGCCAAGCACACGGGCCGCAACAAATGCGTCTACAAGGTCATGCCCAAGCTCCCTTTTGAACAGGCCGGCTGAACGCCGGCTGCCGAATTCTCCGGTCGCTTACGCGCCCGGGTCGCCGACCTGTGCCAACACCTCTTCAAGCTGCTGCACGACAAACTTCAACGACACCGCCGCCATCTGAAAGTTCGTGTGGTCCGACACGCGCCGATAGTTCTCCGCGAAAAACTCGGCGACCTTGCGCAGCTTCGACAGCTTCCCCTTCGCCCGCCGCACATACTCGGCCGCATCGCGGCGCTGATAGCTCGGCTCGACGGCACGCGTGTAGTCGAAGATCATGCGATGCACGTCGAGCATCTCCTCGTCCTCTTGCACCTCATCAGCATGCTTGAGAAACTGGCGCACCATCCACGCATGGGCGAGAATCAGGTTGATGCGTTCCATGGCAGCGTCGGCGGTCATAACCTCACCCCGATCTTCGTTTAGCGCCCGCATGGCGCCACGCGGGCGCTAAACGAAGATCTACTGCTGCAAATCCTTGATATTCTGCTCGATCGTCGCGATCTGCTTTTGCAAATCGGCGATCAGCGCCCGTTGCTGCTCTACCACCTCCGGCGGCGCATTCTTGACGAAGTTCTCGTTCTTGAGCTTCGCCTCCGCCCCCGCGAGCTGTTTGCGCTTGTCCGCAAGCTGCTTCTCCGCCCGCGTGATCTCGGCGGCCGGATCGATCAGCCCCGCCAGCGACACGTACACTTCGAAATCGGCAGTGATGTAACTCGCACATTGCTCGGGCTTCGTGGTGGCCTTTCCGTATTCCAATTTGCCCACCCCGCCAAGCTGTTTGATAAACGGCGTCAGCATCTCAAACGTGTTTGCGATGGCATCGTCGCAACGGACAAAGGCGTCCAACGGTGTCCGCGGCTCAATGTTGTAGCGATTGCGCACTTCACGCACCGATCGGACCAATTCTTGCATGTGCCATATGCGGATATCGATCCGTGCGTCTGCCCAGTCTTTTGGAAAATCGGGCCAAGGCGCGATCACCACACTTTCGGTCGCCGGTTCCGGATTAGGCAAGCCTCGCTCGAACGCCGCGTCATTCAGCGCACTCCAGATTGACTCAGCCACGAACGGCATCATAGGGTGAATGAGTCGCACAATCGCATCCAGGACACCAATGAGTACGCGTTGCACTGTGGCCCGATCGTCACCTTTAAGCCGACCCTTGGCCATTTCAACGTACCAATCACAAAACTCCGACCAGATAAAATCGTAGATTTCGCGTCCGGCTTCACTGAAGCGGAAATTCTCCAGGCAATACGTGAGGTTGTGCGCGCACTCAGCCAGCCGGCTCAGGATCCAACGGTCCTCCAGCGGCAGCTCCTCGCGCCGAACCGCGTGCGGCGTGTAGCCATCGAGGTTCATCAGGATGAAACGAGCCGCGTTCCAGATCTTGTTCGCGAAATTGCGGCCAATCTCGAACCGCTCCGATGCCTGCTTGGCCGTCTTGAGGCCCGGATCATCGCTCGGCCACGGTCCGCCGGGACGGAACGGCTGCTTGCAGTTCGGGCACGCGAGCTTCTTCGTGCGCATGTACATGTGCTCTTGCTTCACCGGCACCAGCGCATCGCAATGCGGACACACATTCGCCACCGGCATGCGCGCGTCCTGCGTCTCCGTGGAAATCTGCATGATGAGGAAACGCAGGGCGTCGGCGCCGTAGCGTTCGATGATGTCGAGCGGATCGACGCCGTTCCCCTTCGATTTCGACATCGTCTCGCCGAAGCCGTCCATCAGCTTGACGGTGATGTACACCTGATGGAACGGCACCTGCTTGAGGTTGTACAGCCCCGCGATCACCATGCGGGCCACCCACAGCGTGATGATATCGCGGCTCGTCACCAGCACGCTGGTCGGGTAGTAGTACTTCAACTCCTCCGTCGCCTCCGGCCAACCGAGCGTCGAGTGCGGCCAGAGCATCGAGCTGAACCAGGTGTCGAGCACGTCGGGATCTTGCGTGAAGCCGAGCTTTTCATATTCTGCTTCAATTTCAGGATGTCCAGGAGCGATGCACACGAAGGCTGTACTATCTCCCGTATCAGGGTCAATTCGGGCCTGAATCACGAGATTTTCACTTGTGCCTTCCAGTGAAGTATCCGTGGAACCCTTCGCAGCCTTGAGACCCAGTGCCTTGATATCTTCTTCGGTCCAGTCCTGTCGTTTGATCGTCCACACCGGAATGCGATGGCCCCACCAGAGTTGGCGGCTGATGCACCAGTCGCGCTTTTCCGCGAGCCAATCGAGATACGAATTGGCGTAACGCTCCGGGAAGAACTTCACTTGCCCGTTCTCGACGGCTTCCATCGCCATGCGTGCCAATCCCGCCGCTTGCGGCTTAGCGTCCGGATCGTTCGCTGCGGACGCTAAGCCGCAAGCGGCAGGCGGATCCCCCATCCGCACGAACCACTGGTCCGACAGGTACGGCTCGATCGGCGTCTTCGAGCGGTCGCTGTACTTCATTGGAATCACGCGATCTTCTTTGCCCTCGAACAGGCCGAGCGCCTCCATGTCGGCGACCACGGCGTCGCGCGCCTTGTAGCGATCCATGCCCTGGTACTTGCCGCCGGCTTCGTTGATGGCGCCGTCGGGGTTGAGGATGTTGATGATGCCGATCTGCGGGTTGCGCTGGTAGCAGGCGTAATCGTTCGGATCGTGGGCCGGCGTCACTTTCACGCAGCCGGTGCCGAGCGTTGGGTCCACGAGCAAGGCGTCGGCGATGATCGGGATATCGCGGTTCACGAGCGGGATCGTCACCGACTTGCCGATGAGGTGCTTGTAGCGCTCGTCGGATGGATGCACGCACACGGCGGTGTCGCCGAGCATGGTTTCGGGCCGCGTGGTGGCGATGACGGCGCCCTCGCCGCCATCCTCGGAAGGGTAGCGTATCCGCCACAGATGGCCGTCGCGCTCCTGATACGTCACCTCAAGGTCGGACAGCGCCGTGTGGCATCGGGGGCACCAGTTAATCATGTACTCGCCGCGGTAGATGAGCCCCTCCTCGTACAGCGACACGAAAACCTCCCGCACGGCGCGGGAAAGCCCCTCGTCCATCGTGAAGCGCTCCCGCTCCCAGTCGCAGGATGCGCCAAGCGTCTTGAGTTGGTTGATTATCATTCCGCCGGACTCTTCTTTCCACTTCCACACCCGCTCGATGAACCTCTCGCGTCCGAGCGCCTGCCGGTCAATGCCCTCC
>JACQFG010000371.1 GCA_016200155.1 Planctomycetota bacterium
AAACCGGGGGGGAAGTGCAAGGATTTGTCAGTCAGAGCCTGAAGCGTAAGCGAAGGGTAGAGCTAACCTTCGCTTACGCTTCAGGCTCTGATGGTTCACTTCGTCGCGCTCGCCGGGATGAACGGCAACTGCTTGACCTTCACCCAGGCATTGCGGGCGTCGATGATCGCATGGCGAAACGCCTCGGCGTCGGGGACGGCTTTCAGCGTCATGGCGACGTTGCCATCGTGCATGATCTTCAGGTCGGCGGAGCGGAAGAAGTTGTCGATCGAGGCCGGATCGAGCTGCACGTCGTCGATGTCGGTAAGCGGGACCTGTTGGCCGATCGTGCCCTTCCAGCCGCGCAGGATCATGATGCGCTTGTCGGTGAGCCGATAGCGGACGGCGAGGAAAGGGAGGACCTTGCCGAAGTAGACGCCGGCCATGATGAGCCAGCCGAGCGGGGCGAGGACGATGGTGTTGGTGAGGAGCTTGCCGAGGTTGGCGACAGCGGGAACGCGCGCGACGCTGGGCCAGATTTCGCGAATGCGATTGCCGCGGTCGGCCTCGGGGTTATCGTGTTCCATGATGGTGGTATATCGACTTGCGTAGGTTCGCCAAGGCTGGCCTCCGGTCGCTTACTCTCGGCTCGCCGAATCATGTCACGTCGATCTTCAGCAAAATCTTGCCGCCGCGGGCCGACTGCTCCACTCGTTCGATTGCTTGCGGCAACTGGTCCAGCGAGAAGGTCGCGGCGACCGGGGTCGTCAGTACGCCGGCGCGCATCAGCGATGTGATCTGGCGGAACAGGCTCAACATGCGGAAGACGCCTTGTTGCTTGACCCATTCGGAGAGCCAAAAGCCCTCGATCGCTTTTTGGCCGCTCATCAGCGAACGCGGATCGAGCGGGATCTTTTCGCCGGAGAGCGTGCCATAGACGAGCAGTCGGCCCTGCGGCGCCAGCGACTGAATGACATCGACGACGCCGGGCCCGCCGATGCAATCGAGGGCGCAGGGAACCATGGCGCCGGCGGTGATCTCGGCAACGCGGGCGGGGATGTTGTCCTCGGCGCTGCTCAGCACGGCATCGGCGCCGATCTGCGTCAGCTCGGCGGCCAGCTCCTTGCGGCGGACGATGTTGATGGTGCGAAAACCGAAGTGTTTGCCAAGGCGGATGACCATGCGACCCAGGGCGCTGCCGGCGCCGGTCTGGATGAGCCAGCTGCCGCGCGCGACTTGCAGGACGCGCTTAGTCATGACGATGGCGGTGGCAGGGTTGACGAAGAACGCAGCAACTTGCTCATCGGGAAGATCATCGGCGACAGGGACGACGGCGCGGGCGGAGAGGTTGACGAACTCGGCCCAGTTGCCGCCGTGCCCGTTGAGGACCGCGACGCGCCGCCCGGGGCGGATGCCGCGCAGTTTCGCCAGCCAGCCCGAGCCGACCGCATCGATGACGCCGACGCCTTCGAACCCAGGCGTTGCAGGCAGCGTCGGCAGCCGGCCATAGACGCCGCGCACCGTCATCAGGTCCGACGGGTTGATCGGCGTCAACGTCATGCGCACGCGCACTTCGCCGGGGCCGGGCGCAGGCGGCGTCGGCACGTCCCGCAGCTGCAGCACGTCCCGCGGTTCACCGAATCGATCAAAGACGACCGCTTTCATGAGATTTCAGCCCTGTTTAGCCGTAACGCCGAAGGCGTGCGCGGGCTTACGAGTCCACGCACGCCTGCGGCGTTGCGGCTAAACTTCGTTATATGCGATTGGAAGGAATAAATCCGATTTCCGCGCATCCATATTCGCAAGGGAAGGTACGCGAACTCGGCGCCAGCGGTAAACGTCTTATTATTGGCGAATGTGTGCGTTCGATGAAGGAAGCGATTGGCTTTCCGCGAAATCGGCTTGGAGACGCTCGAAAAAAAGGTATGCTTGCTCAAGATCCTCGTCTTCGCCCGCAAGGATTCCCACCATGACGGAACGTTATTCGGACGAATTCAACATCCCCGTTCTCGCCGGCGGCGCATCGCCGCTGCACGGCTACCGCGGCGACGACGACGCGCCGACGCCGGAACTGCCGCTGGGCGTGACCATTGCGATCAGCCGCGAGGCCGGCGCCCGTGGGGCGACCATCGCCAAGCGGGCCGGCGAAAAGCTCGGCTGGGAAGTGTACAGCCAGGACATGCTGAAATACGGCGCCCAGAGCGCGCCGCTGCGGCAAGACGTGCTCGAAAAGTTGCCGCCGGGCGCGATCGGCTGGATCGACGAACAGGTGCAGCGGTTGCTCGAACAGCCGAACCTGAGTCATAATCCGAATATCGTGGATCTGGCGCGTCTGGTGCTTGCGCTGGGAGCGCAGGGAAACGTGATCTTGCTGGGCCGGGGGGCGGGGTTCCTGCTGCCGAGACGCTCGACGCTGCACGTGCGTCTGGTGGCGCCGCTGCACGATCGCATCGCCTACATGAGCCAGTGGCTGCGCTTGACGGAAGAAGAGGCAGCCGACCAGGTGCGCAAGCGCGATCATCGCCGCACCGATTTCCTGGCGACACACTTTCATCGCAAGCCGAACGACGTTCACTTCTACGACATGATCCTCAACACGAGCATGTTCGGCGAGGACCGCAGCGCCGATCTGATCGCGGCCGCGGCCAAGGCGAAGATGTCGGCAATTGTCGGCATGGAATGACAGGGCGGTCGGTGCTCTTCCCATGACGGGCCGATCTGTTATGATAGCCATGGAACTCAAGCAACGCGGGGATCAACCGTGGCGATCGCCGATGGACAATTCGAAGCTCTTCGGAAGCTGCCGGAAAACTGGGATGGCTATGGCGCGGCTGCACCCCAAGCGCGCGCCATCGACCTCGCTCGAAGCATTACCGGGCTGATCGATGCCGGCTTGCGGAAGTCGTCTGCCGATTCGCACCCATTCCATATTAGCCCCACGCGTGTCGGCGGCGTCTTGATCGAGTGGGAACATGGCGTGATGGAGCACGAGGTCGAAGTCAATCCCGATGCATCCATCAGCTTTCTGCACCGAAATCGCTCCACCGGCCACATCGACACGCGCCAGATTTCTCCCGTTCCCTTGCAACTCGAACTCCTTCAAGAACTGCAGCAACTACTGGCGGCCTGAGGCGCGGGGACGATGGAGCTTGACGACATTCCCGACGACGAAACCCTCCTGCGTCATATCCCCGGCGGAACTTTGTGGCAGGCGCCCGGACCGAGAATTACGAGTGCGAATTTTCAACTACGCCACGACCGCGGTGAAACGGGTGTCTCCGTGACGCGCCTCAAGTTCACGGCGCCCGAGCGGTTGATGGAGGTGGTCGGCGGCGGCCGGGAGAAGGGATCGCGGGTCGCAGCCGCTCGAGTCGGTGATGTGCGGGCACTGGGGTTGGTCGTCCTTCCCATGCCGCTCGACCATGACGTCGGCCATGCGGAAATCCAGTCCGGCGCCACAAGTTTGGACGATCACGCCTGCCGCAAGAGACTCGCGCTTCTGTTTCGATTCGTCGAGGAATAGTTCAGGTGCGGAAGTGGTCAGAAAAACACTTGCATTCCGCAATAAAAGGCAGTCTGATAAGCGTAATAACTTCGTTAATCCTGGAGAGAACCCATGCGTCGTGGTCTTTTGATTGCATCTATCCTCACCATCGGTCTTTTTGTCGGAAGCTGGCACGCCACCACCGCCGAACAGGGCGACAAGAACCCGGTCCGCAAGAAATCCGGCCTGGAAAAGCGTGTCCCGTGGACGACGTCGAAGGTGATTGGCTCCCCCGAGCCGCCGCCGCCGTACAAGACGGAGCCGGCGTTTCCGAAGCTGCCCAAGTTCGAGGAGCCGCTCGATCTGACTTACGCGCCGGGCACGGACCGGCTGTTCGTCGCCGGCCGCTGGGGCAAGGTCTGGTCGTTCGTCAACAAGAAAGACGCCGACAAGGCCGACGTCGTCCTCGAGTTCAAGGGCGCCAAGGACTCGCAGGGCTTGCCGATGAAGCAGGTCATCTACGCGATCACGCTCCATCCGAAGTTCAAGGACAACGGCTACCTGTACGTGACCTGGATCCCGAACCCGGAGAAGGAGGAGTTGCCGAAGGGCTCGCGTGTGTCGCGCTTCACGGTCAAGGGGAGCCCGCCGGTTGCCGATCTTTCTACCGAGAAGGTCATCTTCGAATGGCCCAACGGCGGCCACAACGGCGGCTGCCTCAAGTTCGGCCCTGACGGCCACCTCTACATCGTCACCGGCGACGGCTCCGGCATCGCCGATCAACTCGACATCGGCCAGGACCTCTCCAGCATCCACGCCAAGCTGCTGCGCATCAATGTCGATAACCCCAACGCCGGCGAACCCAGCGGCGTCAAACCCAAAGCCTACGGCATCCCCAAGGACAACCCGTTCGTGAAAACTCCCGGCGCGCGTCCCGAAATCTACGCCTACGGCCTCCGCCAACTCTGGCGCTTCAGCTTCGACCGCGGAGGACCCGGTAGCCCGTTCTCGAAGGCCGGCGACCTCTGGGGCGGCGAAGTCGGCCAGGACTTGTGGGAAAGCGTTTACAAGATCGAAAAAGGCGGCAACTACGGCTGGTCCGTCATGGAAGGCACCCACCCCTTCCGCCCTGAACGCAAGAAGGGACCGACGCCGATCCTCACGTCGGTCGTCGAGCATTCGCACACCGACTTCCGCTCCATCACCGGCGGGTTCGTCTATCGCGGCAAGCGATTGAAGGAGCTCCAAGGGCACTACATCTACGGCGACTTCGACACGGGCAGGGTCTGGCACTACCACGAACTGATCGTGGAGGGGCACAAGATCATCAAGAACAAGGATGGCTCCGTGACGCGCCAGGCGTTCGAAGAAAAAAAGAAAATCAGCGGGGAACTCGCCCGCACCACGTATCGCATCGTCTCCTGGGGCGAGGACGCGGCCGGCGAAATCTACTTCGTCGATTTCACCGGCGGCGGCATCTATCAACTTGTCAAGGCTCCGCCTCTTTCGCCTTTCGCGCCGTTCCCGCGCAAACTCTCCGATACGGGAATCTTCGCATCCACCACGGACCACAAGGTTGCCGCAGGCGTCATCCCCTACTCCGTCAACGCTCAGCTCTGGGGCGATCATGCCGAGAAGGAACGCTTCCTCGCCATCCCAGGCAACGGCCAGATCGGTTTCGACGACATCACCTACCCGCAGCCGTCGCCCGGCGCTCCTCCCGGCTGGCGCTTCCCCGACGGCACCGTGCTCGTCAAGACGTTCTCGATGGACATGGAACGCGGCAATCCCAAGAGCCGCAAACGCATCGAAACGCGCTTGCTCCACTTCCAGCAATTCCCCGGCACCCAGGAGTACGGCGACCAGTACTGGCGCGGCTACACCTACCGCTGGAACGACGAGCAAACCGACGCGGTGCTCGTCGATGAAAAAGGCGCCGACCTGCCGCTCAAGATCAAGGTCGGCGACAAGACG
>JACQFG010000003.1 GCA_016200155.1 Planctomycetota bacterium
GGCGAAGCAACTGGCGTATGCCGACGAGGCCCGACAGAAACTCCTGACCGGCGTGAGCAAACTCGCCCGCGCCGTGCGTTCCACCCTCGGGCCCCGCGGCCGAAATGCCGTCCTCGACAAGGGTTGGGGCAGCCCGACCGTCACCAAGGACGGCGTCACCGTCGCCGAAGAGATCGAGCTGACCGACCCCTACGAGAACATGGGCGCCCAGCTCGTCAAGGAAGCTGCGTCGAAAACCAGCGACGTCGCCGGCGATGGCACGACCACCGCGACCGTCCTGGCCGAGGCGATCTATCGCGAAGGCCTCAAGAACATCGCCGCCGGCGCCGACCCGATGGCCCTGACGCGCGGCATTCAGAAGGCCGTCGACAAGGTCGTCGATGAGCTGCACAAGATGGCCGAGAAGATCGCCGACGATGACGACAAGGAAATTACCGAGGTCGCCACGATCGCGTCGAACAACAACAAGGAGATCGGCGCCAAGCTGGCCGAGGCGATGAAGAAGGTCGGCGCCTCCAACGGCGTCATCACGGTCGAGGAAGGCAAGACGCCCGAGACCGAAGTCGTCGTCGTCCAGGGCATGCAGTTCGATCGCGGCTATCTCTCCCCTCACTTCGTCACCAACCAGGAAGAGATGCTCGTCGAGTTCGAGAACCCCTACATCCTCATCTACGAAGAAAAAATCTCCAACGTCAAGAGCCTGATCCCGCTCCTGGAAACGATCTCCAAGGAAAACAAGCCGCTCTTCATCATCGCCGAGGACGTCGAGGGCGAAGCGCTGGCGACCCTGGTCGTCAACAAGCTCAAGGGCATCCTCAAGGTCTGCGCCGTCAAGGCGCCCGGCTACGGCGATCGCCGCAAGGCCATGCTCGAAGATCTCGCGACGCTGACCGGCGGCAAGGCGATCTTCAAGGACCTGGGCATTCAGCTCGAGAACATCAAGCTGACCGACCTGGGCCGCTGCAAGAAGATCAAAGTCGATGCCGAGAACACGACGGTCACCGAAGGCGCCGGCGACGACAAGGCGGTCGCGGGGCGCTGCGAGATGATCCGCAAGGAACTCGAGCGGACCGACAGCGAATACGATCAGGAAAAGCTGCAAGAACGCCTGGCCAAGCTGGCGGGCGGCGTGGCCCAGCTCAAGGTCGGGGCCGCCACCGAGACCGAGATGAAGGAACGCAAGGCCCTCTACGAAGACGCCCTGCACGCGACCCGTGCAGCGATCGCGGAAGGCATCGTTGCCGGCGGCGGCGTGGCATTGCTCCAGGCGAAGAAGGGGCTCGACAAGCTGAACCTCGAAAACCATGACGAGGCGCTCGGCGTGCGCTGCCTGGCCAACGTCCTCGACATGCCGTGCCGCATGATCGCCGACAACGCCGGCGTCGACGGCACCGTCGTCGTCAACAACATCCGCCGCGGCAAGGAAAAGAACTACGGCTACAACGCTCTCACCGGCGAGTACGGCGACATGCGCAAAGCCGGCGTCGTCGATCCGGTCAAGGTGACGCGCTCGGCCCTGCAAAACGGGGCGTCGGTCGCGTGCCTGCTGCTGACGACCGAATCGCTGGTCGCCGACATTCCGTCCAAGGAAAAGCCCGACGATCACCACCACGACCACGGTGAAGGCGGCGGAGGCATGGGTGGCATGGGGGGCATGGGGATGGGTGGTATGGGAGGCATGGGTGGCATGGGCGGCATGATGTAAGAAACAAGTAATGGTTAGCAAGCCCTGGGGTGAGGTACTCCGAACCCCAGGGTTCGGGGTACCTCACCCCAGGGCTTCAAAATTCATAAGGAACCAGTCATGAGCAAAGAAAAAGACAAAATCCGTCCGCTGGATGATCGCATCGTCGTCGAGCCGCTCGAAGCGGAAGAGAAGACCGCCGGCGGCATCCTGCTGCCCGACACCGCCAAGCAGAAACCGCAGCGCGGCGTCATCATCGCTGCCGGGCCGGGCAAGCTTTTGGATAACGGCAGCCGCGCCGCCCTCGCCGTCTCCAAGGGGGACGAAGTCCTCTATGGCAAATACGCCGGCAACGACGTCAAGCTCGGCACCAAGGAAGTCAAGATCCTCCGCGAAAGCGATATCCTGGCGAAAATCGTGAAGTAAAGCGCAAGGACATTGCCATGAAGCCTTTTATCAAACTCAAACGTCCCAACCTCTCGCGCGGCGACTTCAATCGCCGGGCGCAACGGTTTCTGGCTGCCATTCAAGGGGAGTTGATGCCGGAACACGCCGAGGAGTTTTTGGTGATCAACATGGAAACCGGCGAATACGTGCTGGCAGCCGATTTCCATGAAGCAAACGTGAGAGCTGCAAAGCGTTGGCCGGACGTGCTCTTTTTCGGGTGTCGTGTTGATGGCGGCCCAGTCGCGAAGTTTCATGGAAAATGACAATGTTTCCCGCCGTGGACCTTGAAGTCGCGGGCACTCGCGGGAAGGCGAAGGTTCGCGCAATATTGGATACCGGCTTTACTGGCTTTCTCTGCCTGCCCACAGAAGTCGCCGTCCAGTTGGGCCTGGAATTGAAGGGCCGGGACACCATTGAGTACGCCGATGGGACACAGAAACAGGAGCTTTACTTCACGGGCAAAGTGCGTTTCAAAGGCGCGACGCGAACCGTGGTAATCTTCCTGACTGACAGTGACGAAGCTCTCGCTGGCATGGAGTTGCTCGAAGGCTGCCGAGTGTTGATCGATGTTCCGGCCCAGAAGGTGCGCATTAGTCGAATAGCGAAAACCAAGAAATCGGACGAAACCAAAGGAGAATAGACGACCATGGCCAAGCAACTGCTCTATACCGACGAAGCCCGCAAGAAACTCCTCGCCGGCGCCGAGAAGCTCTCCAAAGCTGTCGGCTCGACCCTCGGACCGACCGGACGCAACGTCATCATCGAGAAATCGTTCGGCGGGCCAACCGTCACCAAGGACGGCGTCACCGTCTCCAAGGAAATCGACCTGCCCGATCCGTTCGAGAACATGGGCGCCAAGCTCGTCAACGCCGTCGCGCAGAAGACCAGCGACATCGCCGGCGACGGCACCACCACCGCCACCATCCTCGCGCTCTCCATCTATCAAGAAGGCCTGCGCAATATCACCGCCGGCGCCAATCCGATGTCCGTCAAACGCGGCATCGAAAAGGCCGTTGACGCGGTCGTCGATTTCCTCGAAAAAAGCTCCAAGCGCATTCCCGCCTGGGACAAGGGCGGCGAAGAGATGCTCACCAACGTCGCGTCGATCAGCGCCAACAACGACGAAGTCATCGGCAAAATGATGGCCCAGGCGTTCGAGAAGGTCGGCCAGGACGGCGTCATCACCGTCGAGGAAGGCAAGACCGCTGAGACGACTTTGGAGTTCGTCGAGGGCATGCAGTTCGACAAGGGTTATATCTCGCCCTACTTCATCACCAACCACACCGAGATGAAGTGCGAACTCGAAGAACCCTACATCCTCATCTTCGAAAAGAAACTCTCCAGCGTCCGCGACATGCTGCCCCTTTTGGAAAAGATCTACAGCTCCAGCAAGCCGCTGCTCATCATCGCCGACGACGTCGAGAGCGAAGCCCTGGCCGCACTCGTCATCAATCGGCTCCGCAGCGGCATGCTGATCTGCGCCGTCAAGGCCCCGGGCTTCGGCGATCGCCGCAAGGCCCTCATGGGCGACATCGCCACCCTCACCGGCGGGCAGTTCATCAGCGAAGATTTGGGCCTGAAGCTCGAAAGCATCGAGCTGACCCAGCTCGGCAAGGCCAAGAACGTCATCGTCGAGAAGGAAGGCTGCACGATCGTGTCCGGCGCGGGCAAGAAGGAAGCGATCATGCAGCGCATCGACCAGATCCGCGCCCAGATGAACCAGACCGAAAGCGAATACGACAAGGAAAAATTCAGCGAACGACTCGCGAAGCTGACCGGCGGCGTGGCGATCATCCGCGTCGGGGCGGCGACCGAGGCCGACATGAAACAGAAGAAGGGCCGCGTCGAGGACGCGCTGCATGCGACCCGGGCGGCGGTCGCGGAAGGCATCCTGCCGGGCGGCGGCGTGGCGTGCATTCGCGCCATTGACGCGGTCGATGACATCGTCAAGAAGCTGCACGGCGACGAGAAGGCCGGCGCCGAGATCGTCGGCCGCGCTCTCGAAAAGCCGGTCCGCATCCTCGCGGAGAATTCGGGCCAGGACGGCGCGGTCGTCGCCGACGAGGTCCGCGTCCGCGGCGAGAAGAGCTTCAACGTCGGCTTCAACGCCCTGACCGGCGAATACGAGGACATGATCAAGGCCGGCGTCATCGACCCGACCAAGGTGACGCGCAGCGCCTTGCAGAACGCCGCCAGCATCGCCGGGTTGATGCTGACGACCGAGGTCATGATCACGCGCATCGACGCCGACGCTCCGGGCAACAAGGTGTCCGGCGCGATCCGGTAGTAACGCGAATCGTCAGCCGGAGGTCAAATTAGTCGCGGCAGCGTGACGCCTGTCGGTCTCTTCAACCGACGTCGCATGGCTCACGCTGTTTCGATAGGGCTAAATCGCGAAAGCGACGATCGCCCGGGTGGAGAATGACGGTGCCGCTTGTCGGCTACTGCCCCAAACCCTCCGGCTGACGTTTTCTCTCCGTCAGCAGTCCTTCGCTCACGCTTCGGGCTCTGACAAATCCGCGAATTGTGGTAAGGTAAAAAAGGAAAAAGCGCACGCGCGTTTTTTCCTTTTTCCTTGTCCGGAGCCGACATGAGCAAGCGGGATTACTACGAAGTGCTGGGCGTGGCGAAAGGCGCCTCCGAGGAGGAGATCAAGAAAGCCTACCGCGGCCTGGCGATGAAGCATCATCCCGATCGCAACCCCTGCGACGACGATGCGTCCCATCATTTCAAGGAAGCAGCCGAAGCCTATGCCATCCTGAGCGATGCCGAGAAACGCGGGATGTACGACCGCTACGGCCACGAGGGCTTGAAGGGCGTGCCGATGCCGGACTTCGGCAACATGGACTCGATTTTTTCCGGTCTGGGCGATCTGTTCGGCAGCTTCTTCGGCGGCGGCGGCCGGCGCGGGCCGCAGCAAGGCAACAGCCTTCTTTATCGAATGGAAATCGACCTGATCGAGGCCTATCGCGGCTGCACCAAATCGGTCGAAATCCCCCGGCATGAACTTTGCTCTGAATGTGCCGGCAGCGGTGCGAAACCCGGCAGCCGGCCATCGATCTGCCGGCAATGCGCGGGCCGCGGCGCGACCGACGTTCGCATGGGCCCGTTCCAGATGCGCACCCAGTGCAGCGGCTGCGGCGGGGCGGGCAGCGTCATCACCGATCCGTGCGCGCGCTGCCGGGGCCGCGGGCAGGTTCGCGTGACGCGCAAGATCGACATGTCGATTCCGGCCGGCATCGACAGCGGCGATCGCCGCAAGCTGCGCGGCGAAGGCGAACCGGGCGAGGCCGGCGCGCCGCCAGGCGATCTCATTTGCGAGGTGCATATTCGTGAGCACTCGATGTTCCGTCGTGAGGCCGAACATCTGATCTGCCAGGTGCCGATCACGTTCAGCCAGGCGGCACTGGGAGCGGAGATCGAGGTGCCAAGCCTTGATGGAGCGGTGACGCACGTGATCCGCCCCGGCGTGCAATCGGGCGATGTCGTCCGCGTTCCCGGCAAGGGCATGCCGATCGTCGGCGCCGGCGGCCGACGCGGCGACCTGCACGTGATGCTGATCGTCGAGACGCCGCGAAACCTGTCGAAGCGCCAGGAGGAGCTGCTCCGCGAGCTGGCGGAACTCGATCAGAAGAACGTGTCGCCGCAGCGCAAGAGTTTCTTCGAGAAGCTGCGCGGGCTGTTCACGGGGCCGGAACCGGAATCGAAGGACAAGAAGTGATTTTACGAGCCCGCAGCGCAAGCAAGGGCTGGTGGGGGATGCCGCATGAGCGAGGAAGTCAAAACCGAACCCGGGCCCGCGACGACCACGATCGCGGCCGCCGACCTGGAAAAGCTGCAGAAGGAGCGCGATCAATATCTCGACCTGGCGGCCCGCACGCGCGCCGAGTTCGAGAACTACCAGAAGCGCATGCAGCGCGAGCGCGAACAGGAACGCAAGTACGCGTTCGGCCCACTCGCCGAGATCCTGCTGCCGATCCTCGACAACCTGGAGCGCGCCTTGCAAGCCGGCAAGCAAGCCGGCGAGACCGGCCCGCTCGTCCAGGGGGTCGCGATGGTGCAAGCGCAAGTCCTCGAATTGCTCAAACGCAACGGCATCACCCGCATCGATTGCGAGGGTCAACCGTTCGACCCGAACCTGCATCAAGCCGTCATGCAAAAGCCGGCCGCCGACGTCGAGCCGAACACGGTGGTGCAGGTGATCGAGCAAGGTTTCATGAACCAGGACCGCGTGCTGCGTCCGGCCAAGGTGATCGTGTCGACGAAGGGTTGAACTGTTCGGCAAGCGGCGACATCCGGTAGAATGATGACGAAGGAGTGATCATGAAAACCGAAACGATCGAGATCGTCGACCGGGGCCGGGGTCCGCAGTTATCGACAACGCGGATCACGGTGGCGCAGATTTTCTACTGGATGCACCGCGGCTTCGGTTGGGACAAGATCCACCAGAGCATGCCGACCTTGACGCGTGCTGAATTTGACGTGGTCGTCGATTATATCGAGCAACACCGTGACGAACTCCTCGAAGAGGATCGCCGCGCCGAAGAATACACGGAACGCCGCATGGCCGAGCAACATGCGCGAGGCGGCATCTTCGCCGAGCCTGATCCCAACCTTACGATTGACCAGAGGGTGGCGCGGCTTCGAGAAATCTTGAAACGACGCATTGCGGAGAAGAACGGTGAAGGGCATCCTGGCTGACGTGCACATGATCGGCGATGTCGAGACGATGGTCGCCGTGATGCAACGACCTCCCTGGACTGAATTCTGGGACCACCTGGGATTGGCTCTGTACCGCTTCGAGGACGTCGGCTTGACGCCGACGTCCACGGATCTGGAAATCTGGCAGCGTTGCCAAGCCGAACATTTAGTGCTGATCACGGATAATCGGAACGACGATTCGGAGGATTCCTTGGAATCCGCGCTTCGAGCACACAACACCTCAGAATCCCTGCCGGTCTTCACCATCGGCACGTTGACGCAGTTCCAGAACAGCAAGATGTATTTCAACGAGGTGGTGGACCGGCTGCTGATTTACCTGCTCGACATCGACCGCGTGCGCGGCGCGGGGCGCCTTTACCTTCCATGACTGACGGAAGTTCGGTAACATGAAGAGGCGAGGAGGAAAAAAACCATGAAAACGGAAACCATCGAGATTGTCGACCGGGGTCGAGGTCCGCAGCTTTCGACGACGCGCATCACGGTGATGGATATCTTCTATTGGTTTCATCGCGGCTACAGCTGGGAGGACATTCTCAAGGAAATGCCTTCCCTTAGCCGCGCAGAGCTGGATGTGGTGATCGCTTACATCGACGCTCACCACGATGAACTCGTCGAAAGGGATCAGAGAGTGGAGGAAATCATCGAGCAGCGCATAGCCGAACAGCACGCTCGCCCAGGCTTTGGTCCGCCTGACCCGAATGTGCCGCGCGAGGAACGCATGGCGCGCCTGAGAGAGAAATTGCACAATCGCATTGCGGAGAAAAACGGTGAAGGGCATCCTGACTGACATCCACATGGGTGTTTCCACCGAGATCCTCATTGGCAAGATGCAATCAGAAACCTGGCTGGACCTGTGGAACCGACTCGGACTGGACCTTTTCCAATTCGAGGATCTGGGATTGGCCGCAGCATCGACCGATCGGGAAATTTGGCAGCGGTGCCAAGATGATGAATTGATCTTCATCACCAATAATCGGAATGAGGATTCAGCGGACTCGCTTGGGACTACGATTCGCCTGCATGGCACCTTGCAATCACTGCCAGTATTTACCATCGGCGATTTGGATCGATTCCGAAAAACCAAAAGCTATGCCGATGAAGTCGTGGAACAGCTTTACGATTACCTGCTTGACATCGACCGGTACCGCGGCGCGGGCCGACTTTACCTTCCTTGACCAACGGAGTCCAAACGAATGCCGACCTACGAATATCAGTGCAGCGCCTGCAAGCATCGCTTCGAGGAGCTGCAATCGTTCAGCGAACCGCCCCTGAAGAAGTGTCCGGCGTGCAAGAAGAGGAAGCTGGAGCGGCTTCTGGGCGCCGGGGCGGCCATCATCTTCAAGGGGTCGGGGTTCTATCAGACCGACTATCGCAGCGAATCGTACAAGAGCGCCGCCAAGGCCGATGTGCCGGCTGCGCCAACCGAAAAAACCGGCACGGACGCGCCAAAAGCGCCGGCTGCTACCACGGATACCAGCGGAAGTAAAACCAAAAGCGATGGAAAATCGCCGGGGAAAAACGCCAAGTCGTGACAGGAGGCAGCCGATGAGTAGTGTACGTTGCCCAATCTGCCAACGAATCATGGACCCACGGGGGCCGAAGGAATGGCCGGATAAGCCGTTCTGCAGCAAACGTTGCAGGATGGTCGATCTGGGTCGCTGGCTGGGCGGTACCTACCGGATCGACACCCCTCTTGCAAAGGAGGACCTGGAAACCGAGTTGGCCCATTCTTCCGAACCGGCCGTTCCTTCGGCCGATCCCCATAGAGAGGAGGCGTAGGCAACTGCGCCTCTCTTTTTTTGCGCGCGACGTCGCTCGCGCAGGAATTGACAATTGACAATTAGCAATTGACAATTGCAAATCGAACTCACGGGGCATGTTTTATGTCGGCCTCGTACATCATCGATGGATACAACCTCATCCACGCGCTTGGCATGATCCAGCACAACATGGATCGCGGCGGGCTCGAGCAGTCGCGCCGCAAGCTGCTCGACTTTCTTGTTGAAGGGTTCGGCGAGGATGCGCCGCACGTCACCGTCGTTTTCGACGCCAAACAGGCGCCGCGCGGCGTCGCCAGGCAGCAGCAATTTCACGGACTGCAAGTTCACTTCGCGCCGAAGGACCAGAGCGCCGACGACTGGATCGAGACGCTGATCGCCGACGCAGCGCACCCGCGTACCCTGGTCGTCGTGTCCGATGACATGCGCCTGCAAAAGGCGGCCGAGCGGCGCGGGGCCTCGGCGTGGTCGCACGATGCCTTGCT
Source organism: Planctomycetota bacterium (assembly GCA_016200155.1). GTDB lineage: Bacteria > Planctomycetota > Planctomycetia > Gemmatales > Gemmataceae > SIAQ01. Next base: position 9,117 of record JACQFG010000003.1, read on the forward strand.
CGATTTCCTGGAGAAACGCGCAAGATCGGCAGCGGCGCCGCAAGAGCCGGAACAGCGCGGCAGCGATTCGGCACAGGAGAAAGAAAAGTGGCTCAAGGAATTTGGGCAGCTGGAGCGTGACCCGGAGCTGAAAGAGTTCTTCGACCTCGATCGCTTTGACGACGTCAATCTCTCGGAGCCTGAAGCGTGAGCGAAGAGAGGAGTATTCGCTCACTTACGCTTCAGGGGCCGGCAGGTCACTTGAACTTCTGGCCAAGCAAACTCGCGATTTCCACCGTCAAATAGCCGGGCGGCTTGTTGCCCACCGTCGATCCGACCAGCTCGTAGCCCAGGATCCCGACCAGGAACATGATGACCACGCAGGGCAGCATGAAGATCACCGGCATCACGCCCCACGGCGCTGCCGGGATCAGCTTTTCCTGGATGATCGTCTTCGTGCGCGTGATCGTTTCGCCTGCGGCCTCGACCTCGACGTCCTCATCCTCGACCTCGACATCCTCATCCAGGTCGGCGAAATCGCTGCTCTCCTCCTCGACCTCGACATCATCCACGACGGCGCCGTCATCGGCAGCGGAGTCTTCCTCGTCGAGGGCGACGACCTGGCTGCCGCTCTCTTCTTCCTGCGCCAGCTCGGAATCGTCGAGGGCGAGATCGAAGTCGGAGCTTTCCAGCTCGGAGTCGGCAACGGTCTCGTCGGAGCTGCTGTCTTCGAGGACCGGGACCTCGAAGTCGGTGTCGAAGATGTCCTGCTCCTCGGCCGAGGGGGGCTTCATCTTCGTCTTGCCTTTTTTCGACTTGACCTGCGGGGCGGATTCCTCGACGGCGGGCTGGTTGCCGCTGTCATCGAGCGTCAGCTCGAACTCGCCGTCCGATTCGCTGACGGCGACGTCGCCGCTGCCTTCGAGGTTCAGCTCGAACTCGCTGCTGTCGCCCGGGGCCGCGGCCGGCGCGTCGGCGTCGGCGTCGAGGCTGAGATCGAACTCGCTGGAATCCTCCGGCTCCGAGACGCTCTTCTTCGGCTTGGGCGTGGCGCCGCCGGTCAGCTCGAACTCGCTGTCGGAATCGTCGGCCGGGCGGGAGAGCTGCGGCTTGGGCGTGGCTTCGACGTCGAGGCTCAGGTCGAAATCGCTGCTGGCGTCGTCGCTGCCCTCCTCGAGGGAGATGCCCTGGTCGGCGGGGTTCTCGAGCGAGATGCCGCTGGTGGGACCGGTCAGCTCGGTGGGTTCTTCTTGCTGGAGGACCTGTTCGCTGTCGTCGCCGGCGGCAAGGCTCAAATCGCCGCTGTCGCCGCCTTCCAGGACGATGCTGCCGTCCTTGGCGGGGACGAGATCGAAATCGCTGCTGCCGTCTTTTTGGGCCTGTTCCTGGGCGGCGAGTTCGAAGTCGCTGCTGTCGGACACTTCTTCCTTCGCGCCCCGCGGCGTCTTCGGGCCGGCGGCGGGCTTCAGCTCCGAGGGCAACTCCAGGTCCGAATCGGAAAGCTCGAACGGCGACGAGGTCGGCAGCTTCAACTCCGACTTCGCCTTCATCTTGGTCGGCGGCTTGTCTTTTTCTTGCTCCTGCTGCCGCTGGATTTCCTCGTCGAGGTTGATCTCCTCGGTGAGCAGCATGCCTTCGGAAGAATCGGCAGGCGGGAGCTGAGGCTTTTCGAGGCGGACATTGCTGTCGGTGGACGTCAGGTCGGGGCCCTGGCCGAGCGGGACGTCGTCGGAGCCGTGGAGCTTGACATCGCTGTCGTCGTCCATGGGGACGAGGCGGACGCCGCTGTCGGCGGGTTGCGGGGTGGTGCCCTTGCGGGCGCCCGAGGACGGGGCGCCGAGCTTCGACTTCGGCTTGGCGCCGGAACCGATGGCCAGCTGCGAGGGCCGCTTGGCGCCGGAGGTTGCCTGGGGCGGGACGAAGCCGGTCTTGGGCTTGAGCGGATCGGGCGAGATCTTGACGTCGCTGTCGGGGATTTTGATGTCGCTGTCTTTCGGGACGGAGAAGGTGACGTCGCTGCCGTCGGCGACGAGCCGGACGTCGCTGTCGCTGCCGGGCGTCGGGGTCGGAGCCTTCCTGCCCTTGGAGCCGGGCGGTTTGCTCTTGGCGCCGCTGCCGGGGACGGGAAGATCATTGCCGACGTCCACGTTGTCAGCATCGACGTCGAAATCGAAGACTTCGGGAACGCCTTCCTGCTTCGCTGGAGTCCGCGGAGACGCAGCCTTCTTGGAGCCGGACGATCCGCCCGACTTGGCCGCCGGCAGCGAGGCGTCGCCCAATGCCAGCTCGTGATCGTCGCTGGAACCGCCGCGGCTGCGCGCGAGTTCCTGGATGTCCTGCACGCGGAAACGCAGGGTGCCGCGATCCTGGAAGGAACGAAGCTTCCCCTTTTGCGCCAGCTGCTTCAGCTCGTCCACCGGCATCCGCAGAAACTTGGCGGCTTCCGGCAGCGTGTAGTAACCTTGGACCATCGCGAAACCCTCTGCCCATCAAGGCGAGATCGTGGTCAAGCGTCCGAGCGGGATTGGCAAACTCTATGCACCTTCGCCATTCTATCATTATCGATTGTAATGCGATAGCGTCTCGACACAAGAGTAATCCGATTTTGACGGACTGCTGACGGATAGGTTGACCGCAACGATTGTGACGAAGGAGGTGAGTGGTGAGGCAGATCGGCGAGTTCCATGGCGGTGTGCTGGGCGACCTGCTTGGCATGGTAGGTGGCGGTTCGGCCTTGCAAGATCAGGCCGGCCGGCAGCACGACGACACGGAGATCGCGGATGCGATTGCCAAGCCGGCGCAGCAACATGCTTTCCAGACGTTCCTCTTCGGTGAGGACGCTCGATGCGAGTACATTGGTGCTCATGAGAACCACCTGCCATAGGGAGAGAAAATCTACCGACCCATCAACCGTGATGGACGGTCAAAGCACAAGCTTGAAGGATTCGCTGGGTTAACGGATTGGCAAAGGATGCGGAGTCGCTCAACATCTCCCCGCGCTCTTCCACGAATACCATTCCAACGGAGTGGAAGACAAAAACCTTGCCCTCGTGGTTCGGTCCCGGCCCGGTAATTCCCGAGCCGAGGCGCATCCAGCGCCCGGTGATGGTATTAAGCTAACCGCCGGCAAGGTCGCTGTCAACGAATAACTTTACACAAAAGGAAAATTTTTCCACGAATCCGGGTCAGATGGGAGGGGCATGCCGATCGCAGCGATTGTGCCGCCGGGCGTCTGAGCCCGAAGCGCAAGCGAGGGATTCTCCCTCGCTTGCGCTTCGGGCTCAGACTTTCCTTACCCATCGTCGCGCAGATGCCGGCCCGTCAGCGTCACGAACACGTCCTCCAGGCTCGCGTGCCGCGTCGTCAGCTGGGCGAGCTTGAAACCGCGCGCTTCCACCCGTTCCAGCAGCGCTGGCAGCGTCAGGTGCACGGCCGTGACCGCCAGGACATACGCATCCTCGTCGCGGCGCAGCTGCACCACGCTCGGCAAGCTGCGCAGCTCTTCCTCGGGGAACGTCGGCGTGTCTTCCAGGCGAAACTCGATGAAGTGATCGCCACCGATCTTGGCAATGAGCTCTGCAGGCGAGCCCAGGGCGATCACCTTGCCATGATCGACCACG
>JACQFG010000367.1 GCA_016200155.1 Planctomycetota bacterium
CGAGATCGCCGACATGCTGGCTCAGATAAACATCGTTCCCGACCGACACCGCGACGGTGTTCTTCAAATGGCCGCCGACCGCGAGCAACGGCGGCATGCTGCGATCGAGCGTGATCGGCAATGGCGCGTAGCCGCGCGCTCGCCGCAGGACCTGCTCCCGTCCCAGAACAATACGGCAAACCGAATCGTCCATCGGCCGGACGATGGGCCGATCGTGCGTCAGAAAAAGGTCGGCGATGCCTGCGAGCCGATCGAATGCGTCAGCGTCATTGATGGCCATCGGCTCATCCGAGCGATTGCCGCTCGTGGCCACGACGGGAAAGCCCAGGTCCGCCATCAACAAATGATGCAGCGGCGTGTACGACAGCATCACGCCGAGGTACGGATTGCCCGGCGCCACCGCGGGCGCGATCTGTCCGCCACCGTGGCGGCGCAGCAGGACAATCGGCGCCTGCCGCGCGGCAAGTAGCCGGCCTTCGTCCGGCGATATCTCGACATCGACGCTCGCTGCCGCCGCTGAGAGATACATCAGAGCAAACGGCTTTTCTTCGCGCCCCTTGCGTTCGCGCAGACGCCGCATGGCCTCATCATTTCGCGCATCGACCAGCAACTGAAAGCCGCCCAAACCTTTCATCGCAACGATGGCGCCATCGCGAATTGCGTGCGGTGCCTGCAGGAGCGCGGGGTCGCCGTCCGCGCGCACGGTCTTCGAGTCGTTGCACAATTGCAAGCGCGGCCCGCAGGCCGCGCAGGCGATCGGTTGCGCATGAAACCGCCGATCGTGCGGATCGTGATATTCACGTTCACAGTCGGCACACAGGCGAAATTGCCGCATCGATGTGTTCGGACGATCATACGGCAAGCGCTCGACGATGCTGAACCGCGGGCCACACAGGGTGCAGTTGAGAAACGGGTAGCGATAGCGCCGATCGCGAGGGTCAAAAATCTCACGAACGCAATCACTGCATGTTGCCAGATCGGGCATGATCCACGCCGCCCGCGGCCCCGCTTGCGAGCTGTCGCGAATCGCGAACGTCGTGCAACCGAGTGCTTCCATCTGAGTCGATTCGATGCGATGGATGACGGCGACGGCGGGTGCTTCGCGCTGAAGTTGCTCGACAAAGGCATCGAGATGTTGCGGGCTTCCTTCCACCTCGATGAGGGCGCCTTGCGGGGTGTTTTGAATCCAGCCGCCCAGGTTGTTCTGGGTGGCCAGTCGAAAAATGAACGGACGAAAGCCGACCCCCTGGACCGCTCCGCGAACAGTCAAGCACAGTCGCCGATGCGATTTCGCTGGATCATTCATCGACCCTCCGGAGCGGATGAAAGACGTGAGGTCACGCGGGTATTGTAGTCGGCTAACCTTGGAGGAGGGTGAAGGGCGTCCTTTATTGGAATATCCTCGATTTGGGGTTTCCTTGTGGAGTTTCCCTCCCCCGACGGAATGCATTGGCCTGACAACGGTTACGAAATCGTTGGGGGGGGAAATGCCAACTCAAGAGGGGGTCAGCAACGGACCTTGACAAATGCTGGTTCGGCGACGCTATTTGCGTTTTTTCGCCGTCCGAACCAGGTCCTGGGCTTCCTGAAGATACCGCTCGTTTTCCTGAATGCTGGCATATGCCCGGAAATCAGGCTGGGACTCGGAAACGATATTCCCCAACTCGTTCTTGGTCGTCGCCAACTCTGCAACCAACTTTTTCCATTCTTCATCCGACAAGCTCTGTTTGTTCGCCGACAGTGCCTTGACCACCAATTTCCGCGCGTCAGGCGCATCGATCTCGATCTGTTCGAGATGAAAGAGTATCTGGAGCAGGTGCCGGTCGAGCTCGGTGCGCTGATGGTGTGAGGAGCCGGCGACGGCGTTGCGCTCGAACATGGCCAGTCGGATGGCCCGCGCCAGGTCGTGGCCGAGCCAGAAGAGGTCGCCGGGACGGTTGGGCGGTCGTGTGGCCGCACAGCGCGTAACGGTCTGGCGGATCGCCGACACGAGGTTCTTGGACAACGCCTGTAGATTGTCGTCCCGATAGGCGATGAGCCGATGGGTGCGCAGGTCAAACGGTGGGCTCTCGACTCTCTGCCCGATGAGGATGATCGGTTTGCCGAGGGCCATGGCGTAGCCGGTCTCCCACATGACGTTGGGATTGTTGCCTGTGACGTCGGCGATGCAGAACTTCGAATCCTGAATGCCCGCGACAATGTCATCGGTGATCGGCCCGGCCGCTTGGATGTCCTTGAGCCAGTAGCAATCGAGCCGCGGCTTGGTCGCCGCCCGTTTCGCGGCCGCCTTGACGCACTTGAAGATCGCGTCAAACTCGGCCTTGAACGGCATGATCACCAGACACTTCATGAAGACCTCCGCATTCCGCCATTCGCCACGAAATAGCGTGGCCCTTTACGCTACCGCATGTTAAAAGAGAAAGCAAGCGGCCGGCAGCATCGTAGACGTCACGCTCCGCGTGACGAATTCTCACGCGGAGCGTGAGGCCTGCGATCCGCGACGCCGCATCATCGGAGTACCTGCATCATGCGAATCTCGGCAACGCTGTTTCTGCTTCTCTGTGCAGCCAATCCTGCGCTGAGTCAACAAGAAATCCCCAAAGTCGCCGACCCGCGCCTCGTCGTGGAACTCGTCGCGCAGGCTCCCGACATCGTGCATCCGATCTCGTGCGACTTCGATCACAAGGGCCGGCTGCTCGTCATCGAGAGCCACACGCATTTTGCGCCGAAGGACTACAAGGGCCCGAAGTTCGATCGCATTCGCGCCTTCGACGTCAAGACCGGCAAGGCGACCACGTTCTTCGAAGGCACCCGGCATACCATGGACCTTGCCGTGCATCCGAACGGGTCCGTCTACCTCGCCACGCGCAACGAGATCCTGCGGCTGCGCGAAACCAAGGACGGCGTGAAGTCCGAGCGCATCGTCTTTCTCGACACCAAGGGGGACTATCCGCACAACGGCCTGTCGGGGCTATGCTTCGATTCGAAGGGCGATCTCACCTTCGGCATGGGCGAGAACCTCGGCGCTTTCTACACGCTGATCGGCGCCGACGGCGTCAAGTTCACCGGCGCAGGCGACGGCGGCCATATCTTCCATTGCAGCGCCGACGGCAAGAACCTGCGCAAGGTGGCCACCGGCTTCTGGAACCCGTTCGGCATTTGCCGCGATATCTATGGCCGAACGTTCTGCGTCGATAACGATCCGGACCAGGCGCCGCCGTGCCGGATGGTGCACGTCGTCGAAGGCGGCGATTACGGCTTCCGCTTTTGCTACGGCCGATCGGGGAAGCATCCGTTTCAATCGTGGCACGGCGAGCTGCCCGGCACGCTGCCGATGATGACCGGCGTCGGCGAGGCCCCGTGCGAGATCCTCAGCTACGAATCGGACGGGCTGCCGAAGGAGTACCTCGGCAAGCTGGTGGTGACGAGCTGGGCCGACCATCGTGTCGAGATGTACAAGGTCGTCCCGCACGGCGCATCGTTCAAGGCCGAGCGCCAGCCGTTCGTGCAAGGCGGCAACAACTTTCGGCCGGTTGGTCTGTGCGTCGCCCCGGACGGGTCGCTCTATGTGACCGACTGGGTGCTCAGCAACTACAACCTGCACGGCAAAGGCGCGATCTGGCGCATCCGCTGGAAGGATGCGCCGAAGCCGGAGCGGCCGACGGACCCGACGAAGGCATTTCTCAGCGACCATTGGCCATTGCGCGAATGGGCGGCGAAGAAACTGGCTGACGATGGACCGAATCGTGGTTACCTGATCGCGCGCTGGGCCGGCGATGGCCGGGCTGCCTCCGCATCGTTGGATGCGTTGATCAATAGCAAGGATTCGAAGCCCACCACAAAGTTCCTCGAAGTCATCGCCAAGAAAAGCACCGACTCCGGCATGCAGGAGATGGCCCTGCGCGAACTCGTGCGGCGACTTGAACTCAAAGAAGGAGTGATCACTGAAAAGTCTCCGTCGTCCCTGCGCGTCGCGGCGATGAAGGCCACCAGGGTTCGTGAACTGCTCGACCTTATTGGCCATGACGACCCGTTTGTGCGCCATGCAGCAATTCAGCAATTGGCGCAGAGCGTAGATGCGGTTCTTGCCATTATGCCGGAAAAAGAGCAGGTCTATAGCCATCGGTCACTGCTATTGGCCCAGCGACTCATTTTCTCCGCGCGCACAGAGCAACGTGCGTTTCTGGAGTTGGCCAACGAGCGTGTCCGCGGTTTATTGCAGGATGCCGACGAGGAGGTGCGATTTCTTGCCGTCAAATGGATCGCCGACGAAAAGTTGAAAGAAAATCGCAAAGACGTCGAAAAACTGATGACCGACCCCAAGCTCAGCGTCCGCATGTACATGGCCTGTGCAACCGCGCTCGCCCGGCTCGACGGCAAGGAGGTCAACGAAAAGAGCCTCGCCGACTACTTCGCGGCCCGCCTCGCCGATGACAAGACGCCGGCGGCACAGCTTCCCATGCTGCTCCGACAGGTGCCGGCGAACCATCCGAAGATGACCATCGACTTGCTCACGAAGCTGTTCCAGTCGAAGGACGAGGCGCTGAAGATGGAATCGTTGCGGGCGCTCGTCGAGCACCCCTCGCCGAAGCGCGATGCGGCGCTCTACGAGATCTTTGAGGGGCCGAATTTGAAGAAGGCGATGCGCGCCTATGCGACCATCGGCATCTCCGATCGATCGCCGGAGAAAATCGCCAGATTCGTCGAATACGCGGACGCGCACCTCATGGGCGACGATGTTCTGCGCAACATGATCGGCGTCACGCTCACGAGAAAGCAACTTCAAAATCTTGAGCAGTTGGAACGCGATGATATCTGGGCGGACAGCATTCGCCGCGTGCTCGGCAAGCCGTTCTACAAGGACCGCCCGCCGCACAAGGACATCGACGCCTGGATGAAACGTCTCGAAGGCAAGGCCGACCCCAATGCCGGCGCGCGCGTCTTCTTCCATCCGAAGCTGGCGGGCTGTTCCAAGTGTCATCGCATCGACGGCCGCGGCCAGGATATCGGGCCCGATCTTAGCAACATCGGCCGCACCGAGCGCCGGC
>JACQFG010000390.1 GCA_016200155.1 Planctomycetota bacterium
CGAATCCCCAGCAGGCCGGCCGGCGCCAGGATCTTCGGCGCCTCACGCACCGACTTCGGCGCCGTGAACCGCGCCATCATCATCTTCATCACATCGCCCGGCTCATACGTGTTCGGCTCGAACGTGATCAGCTTCTTCTCGTAATCGATCGACATCTTGTACTTCGAATAAAACGTGAAGCCCAGGATTCCCTCGATGGGCCCAACGAAGCTGGCGATCGCCGCCACCGTCGGATGGTTCATGATCATGCAAGACACATCTTCGGACTTGAATTCGCCCAGCTCGAGTTCCTTGATTTTCGCGGCGCCGCCGGACCCGAAGATCGGCAACCCGCCCCCTTTGCCGACGAGCTTGGCTTCCTTCATGATCTTCTGGCTGACGATGCTGTCCGGAGCACCGGTGTCGAAGATGAGGCGATACGGCCCTTTGCCGTTGACCTTGACGCTGACGACCATGTGCTGCGTCTTGATGAGTTCGAACGGCACGACGAATTTTTTCGCCGGCTCCTGCTTGGGCGGGTCTTTTTTGTCGCCCTGCGCGATCGCATATGCCGGCGACAGGAGAATGACGATTCCAAGGAAAATATGGCGTTTCATGATTTGTTCCAGGTTTCGATATTCGTATTTGTTTCGGATTTCGATATTCGGATTTTGCTCACAGGCCTTCGCCGGCCGTGATCTTCAGGTCTTGCTTCTTCTTTTCGCGCTCGATCGTCATCTCAAGTGTCTTGCCCTTGACGAGTTTGTCGGTGTGGACGCGCAGGTGATTGATCGCGACAACGTCCTTGCCCTGCGCCATCAGAATGCGGTCGCCGGCCTTCAAGCCCGCCTCGGCCGCCGGGCTCTTGGCGAGAACGCGCGTGACGTAAACGCTGTCGTCGCGTTCCTCCAACTCGAAGCCGAAGAATCCGCGTGGCTGCGGCGGCGGCGCGGGCCCGATACCGGCGAACATCGTCAGGATCTCGATGGCGGCGACCATGAAGTCCATGCCGCCGCCCGAGGCTTCCTTCGCGGCTTTGCCCAGCGGCATCGGCGGCGGCGGCTCGAAGTTCAGCGGCGTCCAGGCCATCTGCTTTTTCGTGTAATCGAATTCCATCTTGTACTTCGCCAGCACGGTGTAACCCATCAAGCCGTGCAGCTCGACGCCGGCCAGGCCCATGCTGTTCATGCCCTTGATTTGGAACGGCGTCTCGACGCGAGCCTTCACCTTCTTCAACTGAAAGCCGCCTTCGAGATCGAGCGTGTCGAGCGTCGCCCAGCCCTTCTCGGTCTTGAGGCCTGCCTTCTCGCCGACCGGTTCGGCGATCAGCAACACCGGGCAGCCGGTATCGACGATGAAATTGAACGGCCCCTTGCCGTTGATCTTGACGCGCACCAGTGTGTGATGGGTGTCCGTCAAGCGAAACGGCACCAGGCCGGCCTTGGGCTCGACCTTCTTCGGTTCGTTAGCCGGCGCGAACACGGGAAGTATCAGGAAAAGCGATAACAGCAACCAGCGAACTCTCATGGGATCAACTCCGAGGAGGAAATTGCGTTGCGGTTCATTGTACACCCACACGCTCACAAAATCATGGTTACAAAATCATTATCGATTCATGATTTTGTCATCATGATTTTGTGATTGGGTTTTGCATCACTTCTTCGGCGCCGTCAGTTCCAGCGGCGAGAGCGGCAGGATCGGCAGCCGCGAATCAGAGTAGCCGCCCAGGAACACGAAGCACATCTCGTTCGTCGTCTGCTCGCCGATGACCACCTTGCGCGGCGGGTTGTACGGGTTGAGCGGGTTCTTGTCGCTGTTGTCGTAGGACGCCTCGATGTGGAACTTCGTGCCGGCCTTCACGCGGATCGGCTCCTTGAGGAAGTACATCTCTTGCCAGTTGTAGTCCCACTGCTTGATCGCGAGCAGCTTTTGCTCGGCGCCGTCGGGGGGCGTCATGCTGATGCTGATCGACTTGCCCAGCAGGTGCATGTGCGGGATGATCGATAGCATCGTGAAATCCTTGACGGCCCAGGCGTCGCCGTCGAGCTTGAAATTATCGTTGCCGGCAGGGATCGAGAAGAAGTACCGGAGCGGCCCGCTGCCTGTGCCTCCGGCGACGGCGGCTGCCTGGAACGGGTGATCGATCTTCTTCTTGGCGAAGTAAAGCCCGATCTGCGTGCGATCTTTCTCGGCCCGGCCGTTGCGATGGTAGTGGATCTGCATGACGATCTCGGCGTTTTTGGGCAGCGGGAAGCCGACCCCCTCGGGCATCCAGTGCGGCTGCACGCCGGGAGCCCAGCCGAGCATGGCGGCGCGGGGCAGGAAGCCGACGCCCATCATGCGTGTGTAGCCTGGTCCCTTATCGTACTTCGAGGGTTTGCCGGTGTGCTCGTCGATGACGGGATTGTTCTTTTCGCGTTCTTGAGCCGCCTTTTCAAGAGTTCGGCCGGCGCCGGCGGTGTCGACGAAGAGCAGCAGGTGATGCACGACCTGCGGATTGCCTGGCCGCATCTCGACGGCGGCGACATACTTGTCCTCGGCGAGCTTGGTCGGCATGACGAAGCAGCGGAAGACGTCCCGGCCGCCGGGGCCGAGCAGGAAATCGTCGTCGGGCGTCAGGATCAAGTCGGGCGTGCCGAGCTGCCAGCCCGCGGGGAACTTGCGCGGCGGCGGCGCGTCCTTCGGATCGCCCGGCGGAGTGCCGTTGTCGGCCCAGTCGGCGAGCGTCTTGATTTCCTTGTCCGTGAGCCGGCGTTCGTTTTTGAAGGCGATGCCCTCGGAAATCTTCCACGGCGGCATCTCGCGGCGGTGTGTGTAGTCCTTGATGTCCTTCGCCCAGTTGACGGCCTGCTTGTACGTCATCAGCGAGAACGGGCCGACCTCGCCGGGACGATGGCATTCCTGGCAGTGCTGCTGCAAGATCGGCTGCACGTCGCGATGGTACGTGACCTTGCCATCCTTGGCGATGACGCGCTCCTCGCGAAAAATCGGACAGCCGACCGCGCGCGTCGCTGTCACCGACATCGGCCGACCGGTCACCAGCTCCGCCAGCGCTTGCCGCAAGTTGTTGTAGTTGATCTTCGCGTGCTTCTTGAGACGCTCGCCATACATGTCGTCGATGCGGCCGCGATACTGCAGCACGAAGTTCCCGTCGAGCACGAAGACCTCGGGCGTGATGTCGGCCTTCAAGGCATCGGCGGCGCGTAGGCGTTCATCCTTGAAGACAGGGAAGGCGAGGTCGAACTTCTTGGCGGCCTTGGCGACGTCGGCAGCCGTGTCGTCATCGTTTGTCGTCAGGCCCCAAATGGTGACGCCGTAGTCTTCGAACTCCTTGGCGATCTCCGAGAGCGGCTGCGAGTAGCTTTTCGAGATGGGGCACTCGAACGACAGGAAGACGATGGCGATCGCCTTCTTGTTTTCGAGTTCATAGAGCCGGAATGTCTTGCCTTTTTCGTTCTTGAACGTGAGGTTCGGGATCTTTTCGCCCAGCCTGGCCTTGGACGGCTCCGGCTGCGCGAACGCGATCGAGTTGAAAACAAGGAGAACCGCAAGAGCGAAACCGCAAAGCCGCATGACAAAAGCCTCACGACGTGGTTCATCGGGGTCTGCACGTTATGATACCAAACGTCGCGGCGGAAGGTTTCACGTTTCGTTGCTTGCGTTTAGGCGACCGGCAGAAGAAAAAATACCACGACGCGGAGCGTCGTGCCACAATGTGGCACGACGCTCCGCGTCGTGATTGGTACA
>JACQFG010000004.1 GCA_016200155.1 Planctomycetota bacterium
CGCGAACGCTAAGCCGCAAGCGGCGAAATGGTCAAATCGTATACTCCGGCACAAACGTCCGCACCTTGCGCGGCATCACGTAAACGGTCTGCCCGTTCTCCAGGCCAAGCTCCGTATGGCGTTCGCGTGTCAGCTCCACGAGGATCGGCGCCCCGGTCGCGACGGCCGTCAGCTGCACGCGCACCATCGAGCCGGCCGGGTTGATGTGGTGTACCAGCGCCGCCAGCGCCCCTTCGCCTGGCGTGCGATCGATGTCCAACTCATGGGGCCGCACATAGAACGAGGTGCCGGCGCCGACTTCCTGCACTCCCAGGATCGCCCGGCCGTGCTCCATGCGGCCATGAAAAATATTGACGTGGCCGAGAAAGTCCATGACGAACGCGCTAGCCGGATGGTCGAAGATTTCTTGAGGCGCGCCGGCCTGCTCGATCTTGCCTTGCTTCATGACGACAACCTGGTCCGCGACCTCGAACGCATCCTCCTGATCGTGGGTGACAAGGATCGTGGTGACGCCGATTTCCTTGTGAAAGCGCCTCAGCCATTGCCGCAGTTCGAGCCGCACCTTGGCGTCGAGGGCGCCGAAAGGCTCATCGAGCAGCAGCACCTTGGGCTGGGCGGCGAGGGCGCGGACGAGGGCGACGCGCTGGCGTTGGCCGCCGGAGAGCTGCGACGGCAGCCGATCTTCCATGCTTTCGAGCCGCACCAGGTGCAGCAGCTCGCGCACGCGCTCGGTCATCTTCTTCTTGTCCCAGTCGCGAATGCGCAAGGGAAACGCCACGTTGTCGAAGACGGTCATGTGGCGAAAAAGAGCGTAGTGCTGAAAGACGAAGCCCATGTCGCGCTCGCGGGCATTGCGATGCGTCACCTCGTCGTCATGGGCGAAGACGGTGCCGCTGTCAGGAACTTCGAGTCCCGCGAGCACGCGCAGCAGCGTCGTCTTGCCCGATCCGGAAGGCCCCAGCAATGCGCACAGCGATCCGGTCGGCACCTCGAGGCTGACGCGATCGAGGGCCGTGAACGTGCCGAACATCTTGCTCACGTCCTTGACGACGATGCTCATGATTCCCCTTTGTCCGCCGCTTGCGGCTTGGCGTTCGCGCGGCGCAAACGCCAAGCCGCAAGCGGCAGGATCATTTCCTCAGCTCCGCCCGCACCTTGCGTTCCAGGTACGTTTTGATCCCCAGCGTCACCAGGGCCAGCAGTGTCAGCACCGACGCGAGAGCGAACGACGCCGGCATGTTGAATTCTTGAAATAACTTCTCGACGCGCAACGGCATCGTATCGGTGTGGCCCGCGATGTGCCCGGAGACGACGTAGACGGCGCCGAACTCGCCCATCGCGCGGGCGTTGCACAGGATGACGCCGTAAAGCAGGCCCCACTTGATGTTGGGCAGCGTCACGTACCAGAAGATCTGCCACGGCGTCGCGCCGAGCGTGAGGGCCGCGAGTTCTTCCTCGGGGCCGACCTCTTCCATCACGGGGATCAGCTCGCGGGCCACGAATGGGAACGTGACGAACGTCGTCACGAGCACGATCCCCGGAATCGCGAAGATGATGCGGATGTTGTGATCGCGCAGCCACGGGCCGAGATAGCCTTGCAATCCGAACAGCAATACGAACACGAGCCCCGCGACGACCGGCGAAACCGAGAACGGCAGGTCGATCAGCGTGGTCAGCAGCGTGCGGCCCGGAAAGCGATAGCGAGCGATCAGCCATGCCGCGGCGATGCCGAAGAGCGTGTTGAGCAGCACGGCAACCGGCGCGACGAGCAGGGTCAGCAGAATCGCGTGGCGCGTGTCGGGATCGGCGACGAGATAGGACCAGTATGCTGCCACGCCGTCGCTGAACGCCTGCACGAACACGTTGACGACCGGAACGATCACGAGCACCGTCAGCAGCAGGACGGCGAGGCCGGTCAAGGTCCAGCGCACCCAGGCGGGATCGCGCTGACCGGTCCGCATCGTGGAGTTATTCTCCATAGGCTTTGCTCCAGCGCTGCAGAAGGTTGATGATGCCGAGCAACAGGAACGAAAACGTCAACAGCACGACAGCGAGGGCCGTGGCGTCGGCGTAGCGAAAAGCCTCGAGCTTGCCGACGATGAGCACCGGGGCGATCTCGGTGCGATAGGGAATATTGCCGGCGATGAAGACGACCGAGCCGTACTCGCCGAGCGAGCGTGCGAAGGCCAGGGCGAAGCCGGTGAGCAAGGCCGGCGTCAGGCTCGGGAAGATCACCCAGCGGAAGGTCTGCCAGCGCGTCGCACCCAAGGACGCCGATGCTTCCTCGATCTCCGCGTCGAGGTTTTCGAGCACCGGCTGCAGCGTTCGCACGACGAACGGCAAACCCGTGAAGATCAGCACGAGCACGATGCCGAGGCGCGAATACGCCGCCTCGATGCCCATCGGCACCAGCATTTGGCCGAGCCAGCCGTTCTTGGCATAAAGACTCGCGAACACCAGGCCGGCCACCGCGGTCGGCAAGGCGAACGGCAAGTCAACGAGAGCGTCGAAGAAGCGCTTGCCGGGAAACTCATAGCGCACCAGCACCCAGGCGAGCACGAAGCCGATGCCCGCATTGGCGATCGCCGCCGCCAGCGAGGCGCCAAACGTCAGCGCGTAAGCAGCCAGGGCCTGAGCGCTCGACACCGTCGTCCAGAACTGCCCCCAGCTCAACGTCGCCGTCTTCAGAAACGCCGCCGACAGCGGGATGAGCACGATCAGGCACAGGTACAACACCGTCGTACCCAGGCTGAGCCCGAACCCCGGCAACACGCGTGAATGAACCGATGCCATACACCATCACAAAATCATGTGACCCAAAATCATGAATTAATGATTTTGTGTCACATGATTTTGTGTCGCTCCTATTTTTGATAGATTCGATCGAATACGCCGCCGTCTGCGAAGAATCGGTCCTGTGCGTCGTCCCAGTCGCGCGCGAACGACGTGACCGGGAACAGCTTGATGCTCGGGAATCGGTCGCTGAACTTCGCCAGCATCTCCGCGCGGATCGGGCGGTAGTAATGTTTGGCGATGATTTCCTGACCCGTGTCGGTGTACAAGAAACGCAAGTACGCCTCGGCCGCGGCGCGCGTCCCTTTGCGCTCGACGTTGCCGTCCACCCAGGCGACGAACGGCTCCGCCTTGATGCTGACCGGCGGATAGACGACTTCGAGTTCGCCGCGCGATTCCTTGACTTCGAGATGGGCCTCGTTTTCCCACGTCAGATGGACGTCGCCCAGATCGCGGCGGGCAAAAGTCACGGTCGAGCCGCGCGCCCCGGTGTCGAGCACGACAACGTTCTCGTAGAGCTTGCGGACGAACGTCTCGGCGTCCTGATCGCTGCCGCCGCGATTGCGCACCGAACCCCAGGCGGCCAGGAAGCTCAGCTTGCCGTTGCCCGACGTCTTCGGGCTCGGCGTGATGACGCCGACGTCGCCGCGCGCGAGATCGGGCCAGTCGCGGATGTTCTTCGGATTGCCGCGCCGCACGACGAAGACGATGGTCGAAAAGTAGGGCAGGGAGTTCTCGGGCAGACGGTCGCGCCAGTTCTTCGCCAGCAACCCCTGATGACGCAGCGCGTCGGTATCGGTGTATAGGGCGAGCGTGACGACGTCGGCTTCGAGCCCATCGGCAACGGAGCGCGCCTGACTCCCCGACCCGCCGTGCGATTGCTGAATGTGGACTGCGACGCCGGTCTTGCCTTCGTAGTCGGCCGCAAACGCCCGGTTGATGTCGCGCCAGAGTTCGCGCGTCGGATCATAGGAAACGTTGAGCAGATCGACCTGATTCCCGCCGCCGGACCGCGCAATCAGCAACACGACTCCTAAAGTGAGGGTCAGCACGACGACGCCGATGATCCATCTTGCATTCATGGTTTGGCGATTCATACATGACTATCTTAATCAACTTAATTATCATAAATCGTCGTCTGTTGTCCAGTCTAGCGTTGAGCGATTGCGAATTATTTTCGTAACATTAATTCAGATAAGTAGATAAGGTAGAAACAGACATTAAGTCGGTTCTGGACTGCCGATTTCGTTGCAGCATCGCCCTGGCTAGTTGTGTGCGCAACGAATTGACACATCCCTATATGAAAATAGTGTTTACGAGGAAAAAATTCGTTGCGCGCCCGGTTGAAGCTCGCTTGGCGCGCAATCAATCGGGTGCCGGCGCGCAATGGCGCCTCCCATGTCACGAGGGCTCGGCTCACCGGAGGGGCGTTCCCTTTGTCGCGACGCTTCCAATGCAAGGCCACGGTACAAATCCGATCCTATTTTGCGTGCCTTTTTCATCGTTGCGGATTATCATCAACCTCAACCCTCGCCCTTACCAGACAGGAATAGTCCCATGGTAAAGCACTTCATCGTTCTGGTTGTTTGTGGCATCAGTGCGGCGGCGATTGCGCAGCCCAACCCGGGCGTGCAGCAATTGATCACGGACCTGGAGAGCGGCAATGACGTCAAGAGATTGGCGGCGGCCGTCGCGCTGGCCGACCTCGGACCGAAGGCTGAACCCGCGGTGCCGGCGCTGGTGAAGGCACTGCAGGGCAAGAACGAAGACGTGCGCCTCAACGCCGCCATCGCCCTGGGCAAGGTCGGCGCTCCCGCGGTTGCTCCCGTCGCCAAGCTGCTGGACACCGGAGTCTCGGCGGATCGCTATTACGCCATCTGGACGCTCGGTTGGATTGGCCAACCTGCGAAGAGCACGGCGCCGCAAATCATCCAGGCGCTGACCGACAAGGACGAAGGCGTGCGGCGCAAGGCCGCCTGGGCGCTGGGGCACATCGGCGCGGATGCCAAGACCGCGATTCCACCACTCATCAAGCTGCTGGGCGATGCGAGCGCTGACGTTCGTCAAGCGTCGGCCAACGCCCTGGGAACCTACAGCACGGCGGCAGTCGCGCCGTTGATCGAAGCGCTGAAAGATGATTCGCCGTCTATCCGCACCGAGGCCATGCGCGCCCTGGCCAAGATCGGCAGCGACGCCAAGGATGCGGTGCCGAGCCTGAAGACGCTCTTGCTGGGCAGTGACGCCAAGGAATCTCTCGAAGCCGCCGATGCGCTCGCCAGCATCGGCAAGGCGGCCATACCGGCCCTGAGCGAGGGAATGAAGAGCGATCAGGCCGACATTCGCACGCGCTCCGTATCGCGCCTCGGCAAGATCGGCGCCAACGCGGTGCCGACGCTCGTCGACGCCCTGGGGGACAAGAACGTTGACGTCCGCCGCAATGCCGCCATGGCGCTGGCGCCGCTGCGGCTCAGCGACAAGCTGGTCGTGCTCGCCTTGGCCCATGCGGTACACGATGCCGATCAGAGCGTGCGGCAGCAGAGCCTGCAGGCATTGCAGTTGCTCGGCGCCGGGGCCAAGCTCGCCGCGCCGAAGCTGGTCGCCGCCCTCAAGGACACCGACGGCCAGAGTCGCTTGCAGATTCTCTTCGTATTGCAGAACCTGGGCGAGGCCGAGCAGCATATCATCCCGGCCTGTGCCGAGTTGCTCAAGGACAACAGCGCCGGCACGCGTCAGTCGGCGGTCAACCTGCTCGGCTCGCAAGGGAACAAGGCGTTGCCGCACCTCATCACGGCTCTCAAGGATAGCGATCAGAACGTGCGTTTCACGGCGGTGAATGCGATCCAGCGGATTCCGGGGGACATCAAGGACGCGCTGCCGGCGCTGGCGCCGATGTTGAAGGAGGGCACGGCCTTCCAGCGTCGCAATGTGGTGCTGGCGCTGGGCCGGGTCGGCGAGCCGGCATTGCCGCACCTGCTGCCGCTGCTGAAGGACAACGACAATTTCGTGCGTGCAGCGTCGGTCACGGCCCTGCAGGGAATGGGCGCCGACGCCAAGAAAGCGCTGCCGACGCTCAGCGAGATGGCTCTGCAGGATTCCTATGCGATCGCCCGGCGCAATGCGGTGTCGGCCATCGCGGGCATCGATCCCGATGCGCTGAAGGATCTGTTTGCCAAGGTGAAGAAGCACAACGACGAGAAAGTCCGGCTCAGCGCCTATCAAGCGTTGTACTTCCGCGTCGGCAAGAAAGGCGCCGTGACCGCGCTGCCTGGGAAGGTCGCGTTGCCGTATCTGATCGAAGCAACCAAGGACGCTTCGGCCAATATTCGCCTGATCGGCGTGCAGGGGCTGGGGTCGGTCGGCGCCGACGCGAAGGACGCCGTCCCCGCGGTGATGGCGCTGCTCAACGACCCGGACGCCCGCGTGCGCAGCCAGGCCCAGATCACCCTGAACCAGATCAAGGGAAAATCGTAGCCGTAGCGAATGGGCAATGCGGAGAGGCAAAAAGGCGAAATGACGCGCGGCAGATTTTTTTCAATTCCGCGCTTTTTTCTTTGCCCCGACGGGCGGCTTCCCCTTATAACAGTTTAGTTCCATGCATATCCAGGCGTCATGGGGTCGCGGTTGTTGGGGGGTAACAGTTCCGGCGATTCGTGTCGTGCGGAGCTGGCCGCGACCCCTATTTTGCGAAGCCAGCAAGCGAAGATGTGTCCGAGCCTGAAGCGTTAGCGAAGGACGCGCTTCCTTCGCTAACGCTTCAGGCTCGGACATTTTCCGCCGATTCACGCCGCAATTCGCAGCGGTTCCGTGGCCCAGCGTTCGTGCATGAATTGCGTCAAGCCGGGGCCGAAGTGAATCTCGATGATCTCGTCGTCAAGTGCCGCGCCGAAATCGCGCAGCAGCGCGTCCTTCACACTCAGCTTTTCGTCGATGTCCTCGCGGTAGACGACATGGGCATCGGCCTGCGCTTCGATCAAGGCGGCAACCGACCCGGCCAGGTCAGGCCAGTCCCACGGCGAATACTGCGTGCCGGGAAAGAGCGACGTCAGAATTTCGCTGAAACGCTGGCCAAGCAAGTGACGCGAGGGGAGCACATAAAACGCGGCCATGATCCGAATCCTTTCGGCTCGTAGGTCAGGCTGCCAGCCTGACGCGCGCGGCGATGGTCAGGCTGGCAGCCTGACCTACGAAGGATCGGCCGACCGGTATTCGCAATTTGGATCAACCAGGCGGATTGGCGAAAAGTGAAAATTGCCCGGCCCGCGCGACCGGCAGAGACGCCCCAATTTGAATCACGACGTGCTCGCCCGCCGCACCGCCTCGACCAGATCGTCGGTCTGATGCGGCAAGATCGTGCGTACATCGAAAACGACTTTGCCATCGCGAACGCGCCCCATCACGGCCGGCGTGCCCAGACGCAAGCGCTGGGCGAAGTCGGCGTCGCTGCAGTCGCGCGGCTTCACCTCGACGATCCATGTCTTCATCTGCTGATCGGGTAACGACCCGCCGCCGACGTACGCGATGTCTTCGAGCGATTCGACCGATGTCAGCGTCTCAATCGTCCGCAACCGCTTGGCCAGCGCCGAGGCGCGTTTCTTCAACTCGTCGAGCGGCAGCCCGAGCAGCCGCAATACCGGAATGTCGCGCAAGGCGTTGTCCTCGTTCATGTAGATGCGCAGCGTCGCTTCGAGGGCGGCCAGCGTCATTTTGTCGCAGCGGAACGCGCGCATCAGCGGGTCCTTCTCGATGCGCTCGACACACGCTCTCGTTCCCGCGAGGATGCCGGCCTGCGGACCGCCGAGCAGCTTGTCGCCGCTGAAGAGCACGAGGTCGGCGCCGGCGGCGATGCTGTCGCGCGCGATCGGCTCCCCCGTGAAGCCGAAGCGGTTGAAGTCGAGCATGGCGCCGGAGCCGATGTCGTCGATGACGGGGAGTTGATGCTTCTTGGCAAGCGCGACGAGTTCGGCAGTCGTGACCGATTCGGTGAAGCCGGCGATGCGATAGTTGCTGGTGTGGATCTGCATCAGTGCGGCGGTCTGCGGAGTGATCGCTTTCTCGTAATCGCTGAGGCGGGTGATGTTGGTGGTGCCGACTTCGCGCAAGGTGGCGCCGCTGACCGACATGATATCGGGGATGCGAAAGCTGCCGCCGATCTCGATGAGCTGCCCGCGCGAGACGATGACCTCGCGGCCCTGGGCGAGCGTGCGCAAGGCAATGACGGTGGCAGCCGCGTTGTTGTTGACGACGGTCGCGGATTCGGCTCCTATCAGCCGGCACACCCAGCCGCGGATCGGATTCTGCCGCGACGAACGTTTGCCGGTCTCGAGATCGAGTTCGAGATTGAGATACCCGTGTGCTGCATCGTAAGCTGCCTTCGCTGCTTCCTCGGCGATGGGCGCCCGGCCCAGGTTGGTGTGCAGCACGATGCCGGTGGCGTTGATGACCGAGCGCAGGCGCGGCTTCATGTCGTGATGGAGCCGCTTCTCGATGCTGGCCGCGATCGACTCCGGCGTGCAGGTCCCGTTGCGGCCTTGCGCGAGGCCGGCGCGAACGTCGGCGAGTTCAGCGCGAATCGCCTCGACGACCACGTCATGGGCGTGCGCCGGCTCCAGGGCCACGACGCTCGGAACCTGGAGCACGTCGGTGACGGCGGGGAGATTGCGGTATGGATTGTCATTTTTTGTCATTGGTCTTTTTCCAACGCTGCCGCCATTTCATTCGGCGCGTCATGGTTGGAACCGCAGGTTTGATTTCCTTGGGCACCGTTGGATCTTCGCCAGGAGGAGTTTCGCGGCAGCCGATCTGAAACGCAAGACAACGAATTCGATAGGCGACAAGGTCACCCTGCCATGAGCTACCGAACGCGGTCATGATTGGTTGGCCAAGATCTGCCGTTGACAATCGTTGCTGATCATTCAAGTCGCAAGGATCCCCAATGTGGAGTAATTCGTCCTCGCACCAACTGTCCCCGAAAAACACGGAAGCGCGTTTCGAGAAGGCCGAAATCGACCACGGCACGAAACAGCAGGTGCGCCATAGGTGATAGCCGTCCGGTGCGATGACCAAATGGTATCGGAACGCCGAACTGACAATCAATCCAGCGACGAACGTCAGGATGACCCATATCCACGGCAATCCAAATGCTACCAATCCGACTCCTGCAAGGCCAAAGCCAAAAGTGGCGCCGATCGGAGCCCAGCCGCTGCCCGCGCCGGTGTCCCACCCGCTGACGCCTGCCTTGTTGCCGTCGTTCCATTCTCGCCACAAAAAGCCCATAACGAATGCCCTTCAAACCAGCCCGCGACTTCCCCGGCGCTGCCTACCCGTGATTTATCGTATCCCACTTTCGTCCCTATCACAATCAAGTTTCCCGTACCTTCCATACAATCAACGCCATATCCGCCCCACGTCGGAAACCACGGAGGCAGTCATGCGATCTTTTGTAGTCGCCGCGTTCATCCTGGGATTGAATGTGACCATGTCCGCCGCACAAGATAGAAAGCCCGCGTATCCACCGACCAAAATGGACAACGTCGTCGACATTCTCCACTGCGTCAAGATCGTCGATCCCTACCGCTGGCTCGAAGACGGCAAGAGCGACGACACCAAGGCCTGGGTCGAAGAGCAAAACAAACTCACCCAAACCATCCTCGGCAGCGTGTCCGGCCGCGCCAAGATTCGCGAACGGCTCGGCGCTTTTCTCGAGATCGGCAGCCTCACCGCGCCCCGGCCGGCCCAGGGACGCTACTTCTTCACCAAACGCGAAGGCACGCAGAACCAGGCCGTCCTCTTCGTCCGCGACGGCGTCAAGGGTAAGGACCGCGTGCTGCTCGATATCAACGAACTCGCCAACGACGGCACCGTCGCCCTCGACTGGTACTATCCGAGCAAGGACGGCAAGCTGGTCGCCTACGGCGTGTCGAAGGACGGCAGCGAGCACTCCACGCTCTATGTCCGCAATGTCGTTACCGGCAAGGACCTGCCCGACAAGATCGAACGAACCCGCGCTTGCTCGCTTGCCTGGCTCCCCGGCGGCGAGGGATTTTACTACACGCGTTATCCCGCCGTCGGCGACGTGCCCAAGGGGAAGGAAAACTACTTTCGCCATGTCTACCTTCATTACCTCGGCAAGGATCCCGCCAGCGATCGCAAGCAATTTGGCGAAGGCCGCGATCCCGAGGATTGGCCCAGCGTCGCGCTGTCGCCGGACGGCAAGTGGCTGGCGGTCAACGTTCACCAGGGCTGGGCCAAGTCAGAAGTGTTTGTGCAGAACACGCACGAGGCAACCATCCGCTGGTCACCCGTTGCCGAAAAGATCCCGGCCCTGTTCGACATCACGCTGCGCGACGATCGCTTCTACATTCACACCAACCACGAAGCGCCGCGCTATCGCCTGTTTGCTATCGATCTGAAGAATGCCAGGAAATCCGATGGGCCGATCAACTGGGCCGACCGCACGCTGTGGCAAGAAGTTCTGCCGCAAGGCAAGGACAAGCTCGAAAGCATCTCGGCCATCGGCGATTACCTCGTTGCGGAATACATGCACGATGCGACGAATGAACTCCGTGTGTTCGATCGCAACGGCAAACTCGTCGGCAACGTCAACCTGCCCACGCTCGGCACCATCGCCGGCATCACCGGGGAACCCGACGGCACGGAAGTTTTCTACGGCTTCCAGTCGTTCGCGGTCGCGCCGACCATCTATCGCCTCGACCTCAAGACGCAAAAGCAAGAGCAATGGGGCCGCGTCGAGACCGACATCAAGGCGGATGATTACGTCGTCGAGCAGGTGAAGTACCAGTCGAAGGACGGCACGGAAGTCCCGATGTTCCTGACGTACAAGAAGGGCGTCAAGAAGGACGGCACGAATCCGACCCTGCTCTACGGCTATGGCGGGTTCAACATCAGCCTGACGCCGACGTTCGCGACGACCCGTTTTCTGTTCCTCGAAAAAGGCGGCGTGCTGGCGATCGCCAACCTGCGCGGCGGCGGCGAATACGGCGAGGACTGGCACCGCGCCGGCATGCTGGACAAGAAGCAAAACACCTTCGACGACTTCATCGCTGCCGCCGAATGGCTGATCGCGAACAAGGTGACCAACAAAGACAAGCTCGCGATCCAGGGCGGCTCGAACGGCGGATTGCTGATGGGCGCCGTCACCACACAGCGGCCGGACCTTTTCAAGGCGGTTGTGTGCCAGGTGCCGTTGCTCGACATGACGCGCTATCACAAGTTCCTCATCGCGCGACTGTGGATTCCCGAGTATGGCAATCCGGATAAGAAAGCCGACTTTCAGTGGATTTACGCTTATTCGCCGTACCAGAAGGTGAAGGAAGGCACGGCGTATCCGGCGACGCTCATCACCACGGCGGCGTCCGACAGCCGCGTCGATCCGCTGCACGCCCGCAAGATGGCGGCCCGGATGCAGGCCGCGTCGATCTCCGCAGCGCCGATCCTGTTGCGCCAGGAAACGCGCGCGGGGCACGGAGCCGGCAAGCCGCGCGGGCTCATTCTCGATGAGCAGACCGATAACTGGAGCTTTTTGTTCTCGCAACTGGGTGTGCGGTAAGTGCGTAATCGTTTAGAAGCTGTCCAAAAAACCTCGTGGAACACGATTCCGATCGTGTAGTCCCTCGAGTTCGACACCATTGGAATGGTGTTCCACGAGGTTTTGAAACAGCTTCCAAACGCCACAGGAAACACCATGTCCGACTGGTCTCCCTTCGATCTGCCGATGACCGATCCGCGGCATCCGTTCCACGTCGAGCACATGGAAATGGCCCTCGACGAGGCACAGGCCGCCGCCGACGAGGACGAGGTGCCGATCGGCTGCGTCATCGTGTCGATGGAAAAGGGAGTCATCGCACGGGCCCACAACCAGCGCGAGATGCTCAAGGACCCGACGGCCCACGCGGAGATGATTGCCATCACACAAGCGTCGGCGTCGCTGCAATCGTGGCGGCTGGAGAACTGCGTGCTCTACGTCACGCTGGAGCCGTGCCCGATGTGCGCCGGCGCGATCGTGCTGGCGCGCTTGCCGATGGTCGTCTACGGTGCCGCCGATCCGAAAGCGGGGGCCTGCGCTACCCTCTATCACATCACCAGCGATCCGCGGCTCAATCATCGCGCGCAAGTCGTCAGCGGCGTCCTGGGCGATCGCTGCGGCGCGATCCTGTCGGACTTCTTCGCCGGCAAGCGCAAGCTCGGCAAGGGCTGATTGTGCGGGTAGTACCGGTCGTGATGACAATTTGGTTGCGAAATATCATCCAATGCCCCTTCAAATCGATGGGTCGGTCGTGGTAAGGTGAAGGAAATGTAGAACGGAATTTATTCCGTTCTCCCTGAAGCGAACGGAATGAATTCCGTTCTACGAAACGGGGCATCAGCCATGAAGAGAATGTTGTGCGCCGCTGCAGTCCTGCTGACGACCTTCAGCGCGGCACACGCCCAGGCGCCGTTCAAGATCGTCACCCGGCCCAAGCTGCCCGCCAAGGACGCGCTGGAGCGCATGAACCTGACGATGGCGTGGAACACGCGCGTCACCGTGGATGGCAACCGCGACGGGCTCGCCAGCGTGCAGGTCATTCCCGGCAAGCCGAGCCAGTTGGTCGTGCAAACCTTCAAGGGGGCCGTCTTTCTCTTCGATGCCGACAACGGCGACCTCATCTGGAAGACCAACGTGGGCGTGCCGTACTGGACGCCGCAGGCCGCGGGGTTCAACTCGCACAGCATCTTCGTGACGCGCCGCAGCGTGCTGCACACGCTCAATCGCGCCGACGGCTCCCAGCGCGTGTACACGTACGACCCCGCCCTGAAGTC